>CALVSU010000066.1 GCA_944359385.1 uncultured Clostridia bacterium
GCATAAAAAAAGTCGCCATTTCCTATTTCCAGAAAACGTCGACTCTTTATCATGGTAGAGACAGTGGGACTCGAACCTACGACCTCTCGCATGTGAAGCGAGCGCTCTAACCGACTGAGCTATGCCTCCGTAAAAGGTCTTTCTGCAAGCGATGTCTTATATTCACGCTCTACGGGAAAGCCTTTACAAACTTTTACTTTGCATAGTATATCATAAAGTAAGTTTTTTTACAACTGATTTTCAGCATAAGTTCGACATTTTTTTAGATTTTTATTGAAAAGTGTCTCACAATTTTTCATCAGGCATTTTACATAGATAATAAATCATTTCATGCGTTTTTCAAAGCGGAAAAAATAATCACCGCCCACCATATCATCCGGGATATCCGACGCAGGATGATGCGGATTAAAAAATTCCACCGCATGAAAACCGCATTGGTTTATATAAAAATGAATGTTGCGCTTTTCAAAATACGGCGTTATCGTTTCCCAGACTTCTGCTTCTGGATATAAGTTTTCCAATTCTTTCCAAATCGCCTTGCCGATCCCCTTGCTTTGCGCTCCGTGTTTTACATAAAGCAGGTCTAAGCTGAAACGCTTTTTTGCGACAATACTCACGATCGCACCGCCGACAATTTCATTGTTCATGACTGCTTCATAGGCAGTTGCCCCTTTCGTGTTCAAAGATTTTTCGATATCTGACTCAGGAAGAACAATTTTCTCCATACTGCCGAAATATTTTTCCGTGCCTTTCTGAAACGCTTCCTGCATGTTTCTCTTAAAAAGGGATCTATCTTTTTTTCTCAAAGAAATTATTTGCATAATGATCACTCAAGAATTATACAAGAAAAACCTCAGAAACTCCGAGGTTTTTCAAGCGGTTGATGAAATTGAAATGGTGCCGCTGGTCGGACTCGAACCGACACGGTATCGCTACCACCAGATTTTGAGTCTGGCGCGTCTGCCAGTTTCACCACAGCGGCATATAGTCAGTCAGAACATTCAAATTATAATATAAAAGCCGATGAATTGCAAGCAAATTCATCGGCTTTCAATAAATATTTTTTCTCATGTTCAATTTCCTGATGCTGCATCAAGCAAAAGCTTGTCCGCAAGCAAAGCGATAAATTCGCTGTTTGTCGGCTTTTCCGTGCCGATGTATACCCGAACTCCAAAAATGGAATTGATCGCATCGATTCTTCCCTTGTTGAACGCGACTTCAATGCTGTGGCGGATAGCGCGTTCGACTTTGCTCGGAGTTGTTGCAAATCTTTCCGCAATTTTCGGGTAAAGTTCTTTTGTGATATTGTTAATTATAGAAGGATTTTCCACTGCCATTTTGACACCTTCGCGAAGATAACCGTAACCTTTGATGCTGGCGGGAATACCGATAGAAATAAAAATATTGCTGATCTTTTCATCTATACTGCCTGTATTGCGCCTTTCCTTGATTCCGTTTCCTACAGAAATTGTCTGAACGGGTTTGTCTTCGCCCGAAAGCTCTTTGACACGCTCGCATACGATTTCGGAAGAAACCGGTTTCATCAGATAATACTTCGCACCTTTGGCAAAAACTTTTGCAATGACCGCGTCGTCGCAGAAATTTCCGATTGCCAAAGCTTGCCGCTTGCCCGAAATTTCTTTTAATTTGTCCAGCACCCCGAGTCCGTCTACACCTTTAAGAATCAGTCCCACAATGACAACATCCGGAGTATATTTTTTCACCAATTCCAGACCTTCGGCGCCGTCGTCGGTTACGCCGCCGATCTCATATCCTTTTCCTTTTAAACTGTCAGCAAGTTCTTTTGCGAACTCGCTGTTTCCTTCCATAATTACAATTTTTTTCATATTTCCGCCTCCTTTTTTTGTAAGATTGATTATACAACACGTTTTTACATTTGTAAAGCATTTTTGTAAAAAATACGGGAATATTATGTACAATAAATGTCGTATTTTGTAAACAAATAAAAAACACTGGCGAAAAATATCTAATTTATATTTTTTGACAGAAAATCACTTAGATTTCCGACAAAAATTTTGTGAATGTCTTCTAAACTATATCCCGCTTTGACGAACAATGAAAAAAGTTCTCCCATACCCTCCTCCGTATAATCGCGCAAACCAATCGGAAGATCTTCAGTCCCGAAAAAATCTGTCCCGAAACAAACGCAGTCCCTTCCGAATTTCTGTACGCAATAATCGGTATGCCGAAACACATCCTCGGGTTTTGCTTTCCCGTCCGTAAGAAATTTACCGACAAATGTTATACCGATCAGCCCTTTATATTCGGAAAGAAGCGCCGCTTGCGCATCGTCGATGTTGCGCGGGTGGCGGTGCACGGCATTCAGACAAGTATGGGAATTCACAAGGTATGGCGTTTCTTGCGCAACATCAAAGAAACTTCTCGCGTTCAGGTGGGCGCAGTCGACTGCGATCCCGTGAGCGGCAAGGATGCGCACAATCTGTTTGCCGCGGGCAGACAAGCCGTCGTCGCTCAGACATCCGCCCGCAAGAGCATTGCCCGCGTTCCACGTCAGGGATACGCAGACAGGAGACCATCCGCATACCTCTTCAATGTTGCCCTCGTCGAGATAGTAAGCATCTTCAAGTGACAAAAATGTTCCCGCCGCCTTTTCCCTTTCAAAAAGCGCGACGATCTTTCGCACCTCTTCGAATGTTCGGGCTCCCGCATATACGGCACACACGCATTTGACAGTTTTTCGTGAAAGCTCCAAAAGGGAAATACTTTTTCCTGACGTTAATGCATCGTTGTGGAAATCTGCTGTTTTCATACTATAAAATATGTCGCGCGAGAAAAAAATATCCTTTGCGACTGAACGCGCCAGACCTAAGACGGAAACGGTAAAATTTTAGTATAGCGCAAGCTTTGTCTTCCCAAAAGCGCCGCAAGCCGAAAACAATTTGCGGCTTGCGGCGCTTTACTTTATTCTTTGCTCCGATAAAAAACGGACGGCTTGTATGCCGTCCGTTTCCATTTAGATCAGTTGCCGCTTCCCGTACCGCCTTCCGCACCGCTTTCGGCCCCGCCGTCGGGCAAGGGAAGAATGACCGAAGCACTGCCGTCCGTGATCACGGTGGAAGGAAGTTTTCCGTCCCACTTGGAGAGGTATTCCACATATTTCAGATATTCCGTGATCAGCGCGATCTCTTCCGGAGTTTTGTCCGTGAAATCAATGGTATATTCCACGTTCTGCGATTCGTCTTCGCCTGTCACCACTTCTTCCGTGACCGTAAAACCGAGCGCACGGGCGACTTCTACCGATTTAAGGCGGATCGCCTGCGCTTCCGCACGAGCAACTTCTATCTGTGCCTGTGCATCCGCTTTTGCTGATTCGATACGCGCTTCCGCGCTAAGCTTTGCGACTTCCAGTTCTTTTTCCGCATTGACGATCGCGGTTTCTTTTTCGTATTCCGCTTTCAGCTTTTCCTGCTCGGCAATCATTTTATCTTCGACCGTTTGCTCGAACGCATCGCTGAAATCAATGTTTGTCAGAACTACCGCTTCGATGTTGACATAATAATTCTCATCGACAGATTCTTTTATAGCCTTTTCCACCTCAGGAGAAATAGAGGCGCGAGTTTCAATGATCGTCATTGCCGAATACGCCGAAAGGGTAGATTTTGCCTTTTCGATCGATACGCTCAAAATACGGTTGGAGAGCGTGCTCAGCGTGCCATAACGATTGGCAATTTCGATCGCCTTGGTCGTATCGATCTGATACTGTACGGTCATAGAAATATCCATGGTCTGCGCATCTTTGGAATAAGCTGCCGTGGAAATATCCATATTCTGGACTTTGGCATCATATATTTCATATTTTTCCGTGATCCAGAAATCGAAATATGTACCAGCCGTGCGAATACGCCGCGCTTCGCCCATATGTTTGACAACTGCGACCTCGCCTGCTTCTACAGTGCGGAAACTGAACGGGATCAGAAAAAACAGCACAAAAAACACAGCCCCTGCCGCAAAAAGCAAAATACTCCGCTTTTTCAAAACAGCCGCATCACCTCGCTGTTTTGCGCGTACGCAAAAACCGCCTCCCACAAATGCTCCTATGCACAATAGAGCAAACAAAATGCCTAAAATAATTCCGATTGTCATTATTCATATTCTCCCCGAATGATCAAAAAATGTAATCACGGCTCGGAAACCGTTCACCTGCTCTTATTTGCACCCGAGCCGCATACTCCTATCTGGCGTGCTTAGGTTCCGGATAGTCTTCGCCGAACGTCTCCACCGTGACGCTTTCGATCGTCTGCGGCTGAACGGGTCTGTCGCGCATATCCGTTTCCGAGGCGGCGATCTCATCCACGACATCCATCCCTTCCGTGACCTTGCCGAACGCAGCATACTGCCCGTCCAGATGCGCCGCGTTTTCATGCATGATGAAAAATTGCGAACCCGCACTGTCCGGCATCATCGATCGGGCCATAGACAAAACGCCGCGCAAATGTTTGATATCGTTCGTTGCGAAGCCGTTCATGCGGAATTCTCCTTTGATACAATATCCCGGACCGCCTGTACCGTTGCCCGCAGGATCGCCGCCCTGGATCATAAATCCTGCGATGATCCTATGAAAGCCGAGCCCGTCATAGAACCCGTGCCTGACAAGCGAGATAAAATTGTTCACGGTGTTCGGCGCTTTGTCGGGATATAATTCCGCTTTGAAACTTTTTCCGTTTTTCATCGTAAATGTGACTATGGGATTCATATATTTTTTACTCCTTTTCAAGATCCTGATATTTCTGTATGAGCACCCCCGCTTCTCTGAACAACTGCATGGAGAAATCGTCGGGATATCCCTCTTTATAAACTACGCGAGCAATACCTGCGTTTATGATCATTTTCGCACAGATCACGCAGGGCTGGTGCGTACAATACAGCGTGGCTCCGCCGATCTTGATGCCAAGTCGCGCCGCCTGAATGATCGCGTTTTGTTCCGCGTGGACGGCGTAACAAAGCTCTTGCCTTGTGCCGCTTGCCACACCGAGCTTCCTGCGCAGGCATTCGCCTTTATCGGCGCAACTCTGGATCCCCGCGGGCGCCCCGTTGTATCCCGTCGTCAAAACACGCTTGTCCAGCACGATGACCGCGCCGACATGACGGTTTTCCTGAAAACAACTCGACCATCCCGCCACCGTTTCCGTAAGTTCCATGAAGCGCCTGTCCCACTTGTTCATTTTATGCCCTCGTTTTTTTATTTTTCATATTATAACATAGTCGGCGCCCGATTGCAAGCGGCAAACATTTTTTTGTTTCAAAATCACGCTTTTAGCACTTTTATAAAAAGAGTGCTAATTTTTTGTTTTTTCCCTTGCAAAACGTTTGACATTTCCCTTCGATTGTATATAATATATAGATAATTAGCACTCAAGCATTGAAAGTGCTAAAAAAGTGGAAAATTATTTGGGAGGCAAACCTTATGAACATCAAACCTTTATTCGATAAAGTTGTCGTCGAAAGCGTTGAAAAAGAAGAAAAGACGAAAAGCGGCTTTATTCTTCCTTCTTCCGCGCAGGAAAAACCGCAGACCGCACGCGTTGTCGCTGTCGGCCCCGGCGGATCGGTGGACGGCAAGGAGATCAAAATGGTCGTAAAAGTCGGCGACACGATCCTCTACTCCAAATATTCGGGAAGCGAATTCAAAGTAGACGGGAAAGAGTTTACCATCATCAAACAGAGCGACATCCTGGCGATCGTCGAGTAATCATATAAAAAGAGAATCAGGAGGAATTATATATCATGGCGAAACAGATCAAATACGGGGACGAAGCGAGAAGAGCCCTCGAAAAAGGCGTAAATACCCTTGCGGACACTGTCAAGATCACGCTCGGACCGAAAGGCAGGAACGTGGTCCTCGATAAAAAATTCGGCGCACCGTTGATCACCAACGACGGCGTGACCATCGCAAAAGAGATCGAACTGGAAGACCCGTTCGAAAATATGGGCGCCCAGCTCGTCAAAGAAGTTTCCACGAAAACCAACGACGTCGCGGGCGACGGCACCACGACGGCGGTCGTACTTGCGCAGGCGATCATCCGCGAAGGATTGAAAAACCTCGCGGCGGGCGCGAACCCCATCATCCTCAGAAAAGGCATCGACAAAGCAGTCGACACGGCCGTCACGGAAATCAAAAAGATCTCCAAACCCATCGACAGCAAACTCGCGATCGCGCAGGTCGCTTCCATTTCCGCAGGCGATGAAACGGTCGGTCAGCTCATCTCCGACGCCATGGAAAAAGTCGGCAAAGACGGCGTGATCACCGTTGAAGAAGGTAAAACGATGAACACCGAGCTCACCACCGTCGAAGGTATGCAGTTCGATCGCGGCTACGCTTCCGCATATATGGTCACCAACACCGACAAGATGGAAGCAGTGCTCGACTCCCCTTACATCCTCATTACAGATAAAAAGATCTCCAACCTGCAGGAGATCCTCCCTGTCATCGAACCCCTCGCACAGCAAGGCGCAAGACTTCTGATCATCGCGGAAGATGTTGAGGGCGATGCGCTTGCGGCTCTTATCGTGAACAAGCTCAAAGGCGTGTTTAACTGCGTCGCGGTCAAAGCGCCCGGCTTCGGCGACAGAAGGAAAGCTATGCTCGAAGACATCGCGATCCTCACTGGCGGCACGGTCATTTCCTCCGACCTCGGATACGAATTCAAAGACGTCACGACGGATATGCTCGGCAGAGCGAATCAGGTCAAGGTCGACAAGGACAACACGACGATCATCAACGGCGCCGGCGATCCCGAAAACATCAAAGCGCGCGTGAATGCGATTAAGGCGCAGATCGCGGAAACCACTTCCGATTACGACAGAGAAAAATTGCAGGAACGCCTTGCGAAACTTGCGGGCGGCGTTGCGGTCATCAACGTCGGAGCGGCGACCGAAGTGGAAATGAAAGAAAAGAAGCTCCGCATCGAAGACGCGCTTGCAGCTACCCGTGCAGCGGTCGAAGAAGGCATTGTTCCCGGCGGCGGTGTCGCTCTCCTCTCCACCGCAGGCGCTCTGAAAAAACTCATCGACACCCTCGAAGGCGACGAAAAGACGGGCGCGCGCATCATTCTCAAAGCGATCGAGGAACCTATCCGCCAGATAGCCAAAAACGCAGGTCTTGACGGGTCCGTGATCGTCGAAAAGATCGCGTCTTCCAAGAAAGCAAATTACGGTTTTGATGCGCTCAAAAATCGCTATACCGATATGGTCGAGAGCGGTATCATCGACCCGACGAAAGTCGCAAGAAGCGTTCTGCAGAACGCGGCTTCCGTTGCCTCCACTCTGCTTACGACGGAAAGCGTCGTGACCGACATTCCCGCTCCCGAGCCCGCAGCTCCCGCAGGCGGCGGTATGGGCGGCGGCATGTATTGATCGTAAACCCGACATGATGATCGGTATAAAATGCGATTGCATACAAATCATCGTTGAGAAGGGATTTCCCTTCCGAGATGAAAAATCGGCAAAAAGCCTCGCGGTGCAGAGCACCGCGAGGCTTTCAAATTATACAGATTTTCTATAAACAGCCGCATACATCGAATTTGAAATGCGGCAAGACTGACAAAAAAGGTGCACGCTGTTCAGAGGGCAACCTTTTCAGAAAATTTTTATTGATATCCTTAAGCCTTCTACGATTACACCGTACAGAACCCCGTACAGTTCAAAGCAATTTCCGAAGAATTTTGACGAGCGCGTATTTGCAATGTTCGTAAGTCAGACCGCCCTGGAAATAAGCAATGTACGGTTCCTTGATCGGCGCGTCCGCGGAAAGCTCGATGGAAGCCCCCTGCACGAAACATCCCGCCGCCATGATCACCTGATCTTCGTATCCCGGCATATCCCAAGGTTCCAGCTGAACAAAGCTGTCGACGGGCGACGCCTCCTGCACGGATTGAATGAAACCGATCAGCTGTTCTTTCGTGTGAAAACGTATTGCTCTCGTGATGTCGTAAGGGGCAACGTCAAGCGCAGGCGAAGTCTGATATCCGAGTTCTTCCAGGCACGCGCCGATCAGAAGGCTGCCCTTTACCGCCTGTGAAACGACGTGCGGCGCCAGAAACACGCCCTGATAAAAATACTGATACCCGAACGCGTACGACCCGACTTCCGCACCGACCGAAGGCGCGGTCAGTCTTCCCGCGATCTTATCGATATATTCTTTTTTTCCGACGATATACCCGCCCGTCGGCGCAATGCCGCCTCCCGCATTTTTAATGAGAGAGCCCACTGCGACGTCGGCGCCGTTTTGCGTCGGTTCCGTCTCCTCGACGAACTCGCCGTAGCAGTTGTCGACAAAAATACATCCGCTAAAGCCGCATTTTCTTATAAACGCACAAACCTCGGCGATCTTTTTTTCGCTGAGCGCATCGCGCCATTCATAGCCGCGCGAACGCTGGATAAATACGACTTTTACGCTCGCGTCTTTCAGCCCCTCCGCGATCTTTTCAAAATCGAAACAACCGTCACGAAGCTCGCATTTTTTGAAGGCGATCCCGTAATCGGCGAGCGAACCGTTGTTCTTGCCTTTGATCACGTCGATCAGCGTATCGTAAGGATTGCCTGAAACGGAAAAAAGCGTATCGCCCGCACGCAAGACACCGAACAAGGCGACCGTCAATGCATGTGTGCCCGAAAGAATATTCGGGGAAACAAGCGCCGCCTCTGCAGCGAATATATCGGCAAACAGCGCTCCCAGAGTATCGCGGCCTTCGTCTCCATATCCGTAACCCGTTGACGGAACGAAATGTCTGAGCGCGATCTTGTTTTTCGTAAACGCATCCATCACTTTTGATTGATTCAAAAATGCGATCCGTTCCGCTTCCGCAAAGCGATCCGCCAGTTTTTTTTCACATTTTTCGATCAGCTTCATGCAGGCACCGTTTGCATCTTTCATCGCTCCGATCATAAAACCATCTCCGTAACTTTTTTCGCGTTATTTCTTTCATTGGGTTGCAGCCACACAATATCCGGCAATTTTTTGTAAAAATTGATCTGCCTTTTTGCGTAATTACGTGTATTTTGCTTAATCATGTCTGGCATAGTATTATGT
>CALVSU010000067.1 GCA_944359385.1 uncultured Clostridia bacterium
GTACCCGTTTTTTATGGCGTACCCGTTTTTTTACGGCGTACCCGTTTTTTGCAGCGGTCAGTTCAGCTTTTTATGTTCGCCCGTGACGGAAAAGATGATCCATTCGGCGATGTTCGAAGCGTGGTCGCCGATCTTTTCGAGATACTTTGCGATCATCAGGAGATCGAGCGCCTGTTCGCCGTTGGCGTCCTCTTCGATATCTTTATGCACGACGCCCGTCACTTTGCCTTTGACCCTTTCGAAAAGGTCGTCTATGTCGTCGTCGGCGCGGCAGACGTCGCGCGCCTTTTCCGTGCTCAGTTCGACAAAGGCTTCCACGACCATCCTGACCATGTCGCGCACTTTTTCCGCCATTTCCGCTATTTCGCTGAGCTGTTCGGCATAAGGAAGGGAACTCATCTTCACGACGAGATCGGAAATGTCCACCGCCTGGTCGGCGATGCGCTCCATGTCCGTGATCATCTTCATCGCGCTGGTCACGAACAGAAGATCGCTCGCGACGGGCTGTTGTTTCAGAATGATTTTCAGGCAGAGCCGTTCGACCTCGCTTTCCTTTTCGTCTACCTGCGTTTCGATTGCTTTTGTCTTTTTCGCAAGGGCGGGATCCTGCCGTTCGAGGGCGTTGACCGCGTTTTCGATCGCGTCGCAGTTGAGTCCGCCCATCTCCGTGAGCAGTTTTTTGAGCAGTGCGAGCTGCTCGTCAAAATGTTTTCTCGTCATATCAACCGAATCTCCCCGTGATGTAGTCTTCCGTCCTTTTGTCCTTCGGGCGGTTGAAAAGTTCGTCCGTTTCGCCGTATTCGATGAGGTCGCCGAGCAGGAAAAACGCCGTTTTGTCGGAAATGCGCGCCGCCTGCTGCATATTGTGCGTGACGATGACGATGGTATACCTGCTTTTGAGCTCCTCGGCGAGGTCCTCTATTTTGGAAGTGGAAATGGGATCGAGCGCGCTGGTCGGTTCGTCCATGAGGATGACTTCGGGTTCGACGGCGAGGGCGCGCGCGATGCAGAGGCGCTGCTGCTGTCCGCCCGAAAGACCGAGCGCGGATTTTTTCAGCCTGTCTTTGAGTTCGTCCCAGATCGCCGCCTGCCGCAAAGACCGCTCGACGATCTCGTCGAGTTCGCTCTTCTTGCGCACGCCGTGCGTTTTGGGGCCGTAGACGATGTTGTCATATACGCTCATCGGGAAGGGATTTGGTTTCTGAAAGACCATGCCCACTCTTTTGCGCAGGACGTTGATGTCCACTTTTCCGTAGAGATCTTCCCCGTCGATGAGCACTTCGCCCGTGATCTTGCAGTCGGGAATGAGGTCGTTCATGCGGTTGAGCGTCTTTAAAAAGGTGGATTTGCCGCACCCCGAAGGGCCGATGAACGCCGTGATCTCCTTTTCCTTGATGTCCATGGAAATGTGTTTGAGCGCCTGAAATTTCCCGTAATACAGGTTTAAGTCTTTGACGTTGAACTTGTCAAAGCCGGCGTTTGCCGTGCTTGCCGCACGGGCGTGCGCGCTCTCCCGCGCATTCCCGCCTGCCGCGCTTTGCGCGGTGCCCGCCGCTCTTCCGTTATTGCGTTCCGCGGCGGCGCTTTCTGCGCCTGCCGCGCTTTGCGCGGCGTTCTGCGCGCCCGTATCGGGCGCGGCTTGTCTTTTATTTTTCAAACCGAACACGTCAGTACTCCTTTTTGAGTTTGTTGCCGATAAATTCCGCCGCGCCGTTGATGACGAGCACGAGCGCGATGAGGACGACCGCGGTCGCCCACGCTTCGCCGACATGGAAGCTTTCGTTGGCGAGCATATACATATGGACGGCGAGCGTTCTGCCGTTGCCGAGAAGGGAAGAAGGCACCCGCGCGACCGTTCCCGCCGAATACATGAGCGCCGCCGTTTCGCCCACCACCCTGCCGAGCGCAAGGATGACGCCCGAAATGATGCCGCTCATCGCCGAGGGGAGAATGATGACGAAGATGGTGCGCAGTTTTCCCGCGCCGAGCGCGTAGCTCCCCTCGCGGAATGAATCGGGTACCGCTTTGAGCGATTCTTCGGTCGTGCGCATGACGAGGGGCAGGATCATGATCGCCATCGTGATCGCGCCGCCGAGCAGGCTGTAATTCCAGTTGAGAAGACGGACAAACAGGATCATGCCGAACAGCCCGTACACGATGGAAGGGATGCCCGAAAGCGTTTCCGCCGCCATGCGCACGATGCGCACGAACACGTTGGTGGATTTTGCGTATTCGACCATGAAGATCGCGGCGAACACGCCGATCGGCACCGCCATGAGAAGCGAAAGTCCCGCCACGATCAGCGTATTGATGAGCGCGGGCATCAAAGATACGTTCTCCGTCGTGTATGTCCAGGCGAACAGCGAGGGTTTGAGATTGGGAATGCCCTGCGCGAGGGTATAGAGCACGATCCACAGGACGATCGCCGCCGTGATCGCCGCCGCGAGCAGGACGAGGAGCATGAGCGCCATCGAGAAGGGCTTTTTCCTGTATGCGCGGAGTTTGTCGGCAAACGTCTGCCTGTTGATGGGAACGATTTTGGAAAGATCGGCTTCGGGGCTTGTTTCGGGCTCCCTGCCGAGGGTAATGCTTTGCGTCTGCATGATTTCTCCTTATTTCGCCTTTTTGCGGATGAGCGCGACGAGCAGGGTGATGATGAGGATAAACACGAACAGCACCGCCGCGGTCGCGATGAGCGCCGATTCGTGCACGCTGCCCGATTCGACGTAGCTCATTTCAAGGACGACGTTTGCGGTGAGGGTGCGCACGCCGTCGAGGACGGAGGTGGGAAAGCGCACCTGGTTGCCGCAGATCATGACGACCGCCATCGTTTCGCCGATGACGCGGCCGAGCCCAAGAATGATCGAGGTCATGATGCCCGACTTCGCCGCGGGGACTTCGGTGCGGAAGATCGCCCGTTCCTTTGTCGCGCCGAGGGCGACGGCGCCTTCGAAATAGCTCTTCGGCACCGCTCTGATGGCGTTTTCCGATACGCTGATGATCGTGGGCAAAATCATGATGCCCAGAACGACGGACGCGGCGAGAATGCTGTTGCCGTAGCCGCCGAAATTTTCGCTGATGAAGGGCACGATGACTTTCAGCCCGAAATACCCGTACACGATAGACGGAATGCCCGCGAGGATATTCGTCATCGGCTTCATGACTTTATAGAGAGGTTTGGGGCAATAGCGCGCCATGAATACCGCCGTCAGAAATCCGATGGGCACTCCGATGATCAGCGCGCCCGCCGTGATGTAACAGCTCCCCACGATCATCACGCCGATGCCGTATTTCCCCTGCGAAGGCTGCCAGACGGAAGAGAACAGAAATTTGAAAAGCCCCACTTCCCTGAACGCGGGATACGCCCGCACAAAGATGAAAAGGCAGATGGTCAGAACCGCCGCGATGAACACCACCGCCGAGATGACGAACACGACCTTCATGATCAGTTCTTTCGGGTCTGTCCTGACTTTCTTTTGTATCGCTTCCGCCGCGCCGCAACTGTTTGCTTGTTCCATATATCTTTCCTCTGAAAGGGCGAAAGCGGGCCGAAAAAACCCGCCCCGCTTTATTTCCTTTTTTTATCAGAACTGAACGCCCAGATCGCTCCAGCTCTTCACTTCGTCCGTGTAGATGGCTTTGAGATTTGCCAGCGTCAGATTTTCTACGGGGTTTGCCGTGTTGACGATGATCGCAATGCCGTCGAGCGCGATCTCTTTTGCGGTAAGGCCCTGCGCAAGTTCGGAATCTTTCACCGCACGGGAAGCCATGCCGAGATCGGATGTGCCGCTCGCCGCGTCCGTCATGCCTGCGCCCGATCCGTTGCCGTTGATCTCGATCTTCGAAGCCGCAACGCCGCTCGCTTCGCAGAACGCTTCGACGAGTTTTTCCATGAGCGGGGTCACCGACGTGGAACCGCTGATCTTCACCGACGCGGTGGGTGCCGTTTCGGGTACGGTATAAGCGGGCGCCGTTTCCAGCGTTTCGCTCACATAGTCTTCGGAAACGATCGTCTGCCCTTCTTTGCTGTAAATGAACTCCATGAGCTCCTGCAGCGTCTCGTTGGAATCCAGCGTCGCCTGTTTATACGCGACGTTGAAAGGTCTGGAAAGCTTGTACGTTCCCGCGATGATGTTCTCCGCGGTCGCTTCCACGTTTTCGATCTTGACTTTCTTGACGGTGCTGTTCACCGAGCCCAGCGAAACGTAACCGATCGCCTTTTTGTTGCCCGCGACCGCCGTCATGAGCGCGTCCGTGCCCTGGCTGACCGCCGCTTCGTCGCTCATCGTCTCGATGCCCGCAAGTTCCATGAACGCGTCGCGCGTTCCCGAACCCTCTTCGCGGGTATATTTGGCGATGTCGCCTTTTTCCGAACAACCCATCGCGGCAAACCCTATGCCGCACGCCATTGCGATGCTCAGGATCGCAACCAGAATCTTTTTCATTTCTTTTTATCTCCTTTTTTGATCGTGCTTTCAGTATAACCCCGACTTGTAAAAAAACATGATATATTTTGTCACAAATTTGTAATAAAACGAAGGGATTTCGCCGTGCGCCGCACCCCTTTTTGCCGTCCTTCTTTCATACTATACATTGCGCCAAGCCGCGCCCGTTTATGCATTTTTGCGGCGAAGGGCTTTTCTCTCCGCAAAAAGGTTTTTTATGCGGCAAGCGCCCCGAAAGTTTCAAACTTTCGGGGCGCTTGCCGTTTGGAATTGTTTTTAAGGTTTATGTCTTTTTCCGCTCGTAGCGCACGAACGCATACGCCGCGGCGGCGCCTGCCGCAAAGAGCAGGATGCCGAGCAGAAGATCGATGAGCATGGGCGAGCCTTCCGCCCAGCCTTTGTATACCGCGTAGATGTCGGGGTTGAAAAACATGGTCAGGACCGACCCGAGCGACAGCCCCGTGATCGCAAAAAACGCCGTCTTTTTTTTCTTTTCGAAGATCTTGTTGAGCACTTTGGAGAAGGTGAACAGTCCCGCCGCAAAGCCGACGACAAGACACAGATAGACCAAAAACACCTGCGGATTTTCCCGCCAGTAGGAAAGGTGCACCGATTCCATGATCGGGGAAAAATACCCGAATACCATTAAGATCGCCGTCGCCGAAAGCCCCGGAACGATCTGGGTGACCGCCACGATGTAACCGAGAACAAGGAACAGGAGATAATGGTAAAATCTGAGGTTTTCAAGGGAGCCCGCCCCTTCCGCCGCAACGGTGGAAACAAGGCTGATCGCAATGGGCACCGCGACGCCCGCAAGAAAGAGAATGACCCTGCCGCCGCTCGCTTTTTCTCCCCTGATCTCGTCTTTTACCGCAGGGAACGCCCCTGCCATCAGCCCCGCAAACAGGGCTACCACGGCGAAAGGCTTGACTTCGATGACCCGCTGTATGGCAAAAAAGCCGACGACGAACCCGATCGCGATCCCGACAACGATCGGCGCGAGAAACGCCGCACATTTTCTGAATTTTTTAAAGAGGTTGCCGATCGCAAACAGCAGTTTCCGATACAGTCTGAAAATGACCGCCACCGTCGAACCGCTGATGCCCGGCACGATGACCGCAAGCCCGATAAAAAAGCCCAAAAGCCCGCTCTTTGCGACCTCTTTGCCGTTTTTGTAGCGAAGAGAATCGGCATCTGCCCTTTCCCCCTCTTCCGCCGCAACTGCGGCGCTTTGGCACTGCCGTGCGGTCTTGTCGTCCTGCGCTGAGGCGCTTTGGCACTGCCGTGCGGTCTTGTCGTCCTGCGCCGCGGCCCTTTGGCACTGCCGTGCGGTCTTGTCGTCCTGTGCCGCGGCCCTTTGGCACTGCCGTGCGGTCTTGTCGTCCTGTGCCGCGGCGTTTTCGGGCGCTTCTTTCTTTTCTTTCATCGCATACCTTTATTCGATCCGATCTTTTACGGCCGCGCAAAACGCGGTCCTATATGATTCTTTACAAGTTGCGGTTTTTTATAAATTTTACGAGATGGTTTACGGTCAGGCAGGCTTGCTGTGCCTGTTCTTCCGTACTCGCGTGCGCAAAAAATGTGTTTTCTGCGCCGATGAGCGTCAAACGTGCGCAGACGCCCCTCTTTGCGTAAAACTCCGCGACCGCCGAGCCGAATCCGCCGGCGGTGTATCCTTCTTCGAAGCAGACGATCTCTTTTTCCGCTATTTTTTTGAGAAACGCTTCGTCGAGCGGCTTGACGGAGCGGCAGTTTACGACGGCGAGTTTTTCCGCATATGCGCCGTCTTCCGCCGAGAGCTGTTTTTTCGCTTCGAGTGCCCGCGCGACGGCGCGCGCGCCCGAGGCGAGCACATACGCCTCTTTTCCCTCCGAGAGGGTCTCCCAGAGCATTGTTTCGGAAATGCGCGCGGTGCCGCCCAGATTTTTCGCGTAGCCGTTGGGATAGCGGATGGCGGCGGGCTTTCCCGAAGCGAGGGCAAAATCGAACACGTCGGCAAGTTCCGCGCAGTCTTTGGGTTCGAACACCGAAAGCCCCGGCACGGTGCGCAGGAAGGCAAGATCGAAAAGCCCCTGATGCGTCTTGCCGTCGGAGCCGACGAATCCCGCGCGGTCTACGCAGAAGATGACGGGCAGCGCGGAGATGCACACGTCGTGCGCGATCTGATCGAGCGCCCTCTGCAAGAAAGTGGAATACAGGCAGACGACGGGGCGCAGTCCCCCTTTCGCCATGCCTGCCGCCATGGCGACCAGACTGCTCTCGGAAATGCCCGCGTCGAAAAATCGTTCGGGGAATTTCTCGGCGAACGCGGTGAGCCCGACGCCGTCTTTCATCGCGGCGGTCAGCGCGGCGATGCGCCCGTCGCGCTCCGCGCGGTCGCACAGGAGCCTGCCCAGCGCGGCGGAAAAGGAATGTTCGCTTTCGGTAAAATTTTTCCCGACGCCGTGATAGCGGGAAGGGTCTTCCTCCGCGGCGGGATAGCCCATGCCCTTGCGGGTGACGACGTGCAAAAACACAGGTTTGTCGATCGCTTTGATGTTTTCCAGCACGGAGACGAGTTCGGAAATGTCGTGCCCGTTGACGGGTCCGATGTATTTGAACCCGCAGCGCTCAAAAAAGTCGTTTTTGTTGAGCCAGCCCTTCACGCTGTACTTGACCTTACGCAGGTACCTGCCGAACGCGCTCGTCTCTTTGAACGTCCTCGACAGAAAAGAGTTGAATTTTCTGTACCTCTTTTTCGCCGTGGCTTTGGAAATGGTCTTGTAGAGCGCGGAATTGTTCTTGCTGATGGACATCCCGTTGTCGTTGAGCACGAGAATGAAATTGTTTGGTTTGGTTTCGGAAGCGAAGACGCTTTCCAGCGCGACGCCGTTGCCGAGCGACGCGTCGCCGATGAAACAGACGACTTTTTCCGTGCCGCCCGCAAGGTCGCGCGCGGCGCAATAGCCGATGCCGAGCGCGACGGACGTGCCGCTGTGCCCTGCGACGAACGCGTCGTACCCGCTCTCGTCGGGGTCGGGAAAGCCGCTCACGCCGCCCTTTTCGCGCAACTTAGAAAGGTCTCTGCCCGTGAGCATTTTGTGCGTGTAACTCTGATGCCCGACGTCGAAAATGAGCTTGTCTTGCGAAAAATCGAACACCTTGTGCAAGGCGAGGGTGAGTTCCACCGCGCCGAGATTGGAGGAAAGGTGTCCGCCGCTGTCCTTGACTTTTTCGATGATCTCCCGCCGAAGATCGGCGGCGAGCGATTCGAGCTGTTTTATGCTGTAAGTTCTGATCTCTTCCGCTAACATATATGCCCCCGCACCAACCATTGTATTCTGCCCCATTGCGGAATATGCCTGTCTGCACTGCGTCCTTGTTTTTTACCGTTTCATTTTACAAAAATTATACATTTTTGTCAAGCGGGGCGGCAGTTTTTCGCGCGGCGGTTGCTTCCCTTGAAAATTTTTGCTATAATGAAAAGAAAAAAGGAAACGCGCGTCATGTCATACACGGTATATCTCAAAAAAGGCGAGGAAAAACGGGTGCTCGGCGGACACAGCTGGGTATACGCGAACGAGGTCGCGAAGATCGAGGGCAAAGACAAAAACGGTTCCCTCGCCGAGGTGCGCGCCTTTGACGGGCGGTATATCGGCAAAGGGTACATCAACCATCTTTCAAAGATCCTCGTCCGCATCTTCATAAGAGGGCAGGAAGAGGACGGGGAAGCGCTCTACGAAAGCCGCCTTCTCGCCGCAGACGCGGCGAGAAAAAGACTCATTTCCGACAACTGCTACCGCATGGCGTTTGCGGAAGCGGACGATCTTCCCGCGCTCATCGTCGACAGGTACGGGGAATATCTGGTCATGGAATGCCTTTCCCTCGGCATAGACAGGCGCAAGCAGATGATCGCAAACTGCCTTGCAAAGCTCTTTTCGCCCAAAGGCATCTATATGCGCGGCGACGCCGCCGTCAGGCAGAAAGAAGGGCTTCCCCTTGCGAGCGAAACGCTCTTCGGCGAGGTGCCCGACAAGATCGTCATCGAAGAAAACGGGATAAAAATGGCGGTTGACGTCAAACGCGGACAAAAGACGGGATACTTTCTCGACCAGAAGGAAAACCGCCTCGCCGCGAGAAGATACGCGGCGGGAGGAGAAGTTCTCGACTGTTTTTGCAACAGCGGCGGGTTTTCCCTCAATGCGGCGACCGTCGCGAAAGAAGTGACCGCCGTGGACATTTCTTCCTTTGCACTCGAAAACGTGCGCGAAAACGCCGCGCTCAACGGCTTTGCGAACATCAGGACGGAGTGCGCGGACGTATTCGACGCCCTGCGCCGCTACCGCGAAGAGGGAAGAAAATTCGACTTCGTCGTTCTCGATCCGCCCGCTTTTTGCAAGAGCGCGGCGGAAGTGAAAGACGCACAGCGCGGATACCGCGACGTGAACGTGAACGCGATGAAACTCGTGAAAAAGGGAGGGTATCTTCTGACCTGCTCCTGCTCGCACTATATGACCCTTCCCCTCTTCGAAAAGATGCTCGAAGACGCCGCCCGCGCGAGCGGGAGGCGGGTGAAGTGTCTGGAAATACGGATACAGGCGCCCGATCACCCCTCCCTGCTCGCCGCCGAAGAGAC
>CALVSU010000068.1 GCA_944359385.1 uncultured Clostridia bacterium
ACGAGCATGACCAATGACAAAACCGACGGCGCCCGACGTGGTCTTGCAGACATCCGCAAGCGCACCCGCATCGCCGAAGCGTTTTCTTTCCCGCGCACGCACCCCGCATATCTCGCCCGAGCACGAAAAATTGCGCTCTGCGTGCCCGATGCCTTCCAGCGCATCGTTCAGATCGCCGAGCGGCGCACGGGCGGCGTCGTTTGTCGAAAGCTGACAGATAAAAAGGTCGGGCGAAATTTCCCTTGCGTCCGAAACCAGCCTTCGCACATACGAACCGTCGTCCAGATCCGCAAGCGTGGTGCCGCTGACCGCGTTTTTGTAACAGATACAGCCGTTACGCTTTGCGATAAAATCTGCCGCCGATTCGTGAAAAGAAGTTTCCCCGAGCGTGACCGAAGAGCCGAGGAAATAAAAAACTTTGCCGCGAAGCGGGCTGTCCTGCAACGGTTTTACGTTTGCCGCCGCATATATCTCCGCGTTGCCCGCGAATGCCGAGAGATCTTCCATACGCCCCTCTACATGGATAAAAGTATACTTCGAAGCTCCGCGTAGTCCTTTGCGAACCGCGTAGCGCCCGCCGCCAGCAATTCTTCCTTCGGACGATACCCCCAGAGTACACTTACCGAGCGCATCCCTGCATTTTTCGCCGTCTGCACATCCGTTTCTCCGTCCCCCACGAACGCCGCCTCTTCCGGCGCCGCGCCCAGCTCTGCGAGCGCCATGAGCGTCAGCGTCGGATCGGGCTTGACGGGTACGCCGTCGCGGTTTCCGTAAATGCCATCGAAACCGAACGGCGCCAGATGTGTCCTGCCGAGCGCATCCGCGCCCTCCTGCGACTTGTTGGTGACGACCGCCGTTCTGATCCCCGCTTTTTTAAGCGCCGCCATGCACTCCGCTTCAAGCGGGAAAGGCTTGGTCAGGCGGTTTTCACAGGAAAAATGAATGGGACAATACACGTTTTTATAAAAATATGCGGCGTCCTTCCTTTTTCCCTCGGGCAAAGCGCGCGTCGCGAACATGAGCCCGCCGTTGCCGACATACCGACGCGTCTGTTCAAGCGTAATGGGCGGACAGCCGTACGCTTCGAGCGCCGCGTTCATGCAGGCGTTCAGATCGGGAAGTGTATCCAGAATGGTACCGTCAAGATCGAAAATAACTGCTTTCAACATACCTTTTACATCTTTTCGGGAACGCCGATCCCCAAGAGGGAAAGCGCGTTTTTCAGCGTGATGAGCGTCGCCTCGGTCAGGGCGAGGCGAAAGTTCTTTTCCCCTTCCTCCGCACCTAAGATCTTGCAATCAAAATAAAATTTATTGTACTTCTGCGCGAGATCCACCGCATAGCGGGCGATAAAACAAGGCTCGTATTTGTCGAGCGCGTCTTTGAGCGTGGCGGGAAAATCGGAGAGCTGTTTGATAAGCTCAAATTCCTGCGGCAGGATGTTTTTCGCCTCAAAACTTTGCGCCCTTCCCCCCTTTGCAAGTACGCTGTTCGCACGCGCGCAGGTGTACTGCACATAGCAGGAAGTCTCCCCCTCAAAGTTCAATACCTTATCGTAGGAAAAGGTGATGTCCTTGATCTTATTGTTGTAGAGCGCACCGAAGATCACCGCACCGACGCCCACCGTCTTTGCGATCTCTTCTTTGTTTTCGAGCGAAGGATTTTTCTCCGTGATGATGCCGAGCGCCTTATCGACGCATTTGTCGATCACGTCCTGCAAGTAAACGACTTTGCCTTTGCGGGTGGACATGGAACCGTCTTCCAGAGACACCATGCCGTATGCGACGTGCACGAGATCTTTCGCCCATTCCTTGCCCATGAGTTCGAGCACTTTGAAAAACTGCTTGAAATGCAGATTCTGCTGATAGGCGACGACGTACAGGCACTTGTAAAAATCGTAAGTTTTTTTGCGGTACACGGCGGCGGCGATGTCGCGCGTCGCATACAGCGACGCCCCGTCCGAGCGCAGAATGATGCAGGGCGGCATCCCGTATGCTTCCAGATCGACGATCTTCGCCCCTTCGCTCTCGACGAGGAGCCCCTTTTCGCTGAGTTCGTCGATGACGGGCTGCATTTTGTCGTTGTAAAAGCTCTCGCCCGCCCAGCTGTCGAAATGCACGTCGAGAAGATCGTAGATCTTGCCGACGTCTTTGAGCGTCAGCTCTTTGAACCATTCGAACAGAGCGACGCTCTCCGCGTCTTTGTCCTCTATTTTCTTGAAAAAAGCGCGCGCTTCGTCGTTGAGCGCTTCATCTTTCTCCGCTTCTTCATGGAAACGGACGTACAGCGCGTTGAGCGCGCGGAGCCCGCCCTTTTCAATGTCTTCTTTCTTTCCCCAGCGCTTGTAAGCGGAGATGAGTTTTCCGAACTGCGTACCGTAGTCGCCGAGATGATTGATCCCGACGGGACGATAGCCGAGAAATTTATGAAGTTTATAGAGCGCGCTCCCGAGGACGGTCGTCGAAAGATGACCGATATGGAAAGGCTTTGCGATATTCACCGATGAGTAGTCGATGCACACCGTTTTTCCCTGTCCCTCGTCGGAAGAGCCGTATTTTTCGCGCGCGGACAAGATGGTGCCGAGCGTTTCTTTCGCCCAGAAATCGCGGTCGATCTTAAAATTGACATACCCGTTGACCGCGGTGACTTCGCAAACCAGCGCGTCTTTCGGATATGCGGCGCAGATCTCCTCCGCGATCTTCACGGGCGGCTTTCTCATTGTCTTCGCAAGGCGAAAACAGGGAAGCGCGAAATCGCCCATCTCCGTATTGGGCGGGAGTGCGAGCATCGCATAAATTTCATCGGGCGTAAGATCGCCCGCTTGGATATTGTCGGCAATGTGTTTTTTAAAATCCATAATGACCTCGGAAGCTTTTGATCTTATCAAGTTTATCACATTTTCCGCATTTTGACAACTTTTTCGCGTTTTGCCCGCCCTTTTATTTTGATAATTTGTATTTTTGTATTATAATAGGGAAGGTTTCGCCGCATAAGCGGCGGCAGGCGCCCTTCGGGGCGCGCAGATCACGAAAAAAACCGACCGCGCAAAGTCATTCTCGCACGGTTTTGGGAGGTCAACATGAAATTAGGCGTCGTAGGACTTCCGAACGTCGGAAAATCCACCCTCTTCAATGCGATCACGCACGCGGGCGCAGAAGCCGCGAATTACCCCTTCTGCACCATCGAGCCCAACGTCGGCGTAGTCGCAGTGCCCGACGAACGTCTGGACAAGCTCGCCGCCCTGTACGACAGCAAAAAGATCACCCCCGCCGTCATCGAATTCGTCGACATCGCCGGACTCGTCAAAGGTGCGTCCAAAGGCGAAGGGCTCGGCAACAAATTCCTCTCGCACATCCGCGAAGTGGACGCGATCGTACACGTCGTGCGCTGTTTCGACGACGAAAACATCACGCACGTGGAAAACACGATCGATCCCGTGCGCGACATCACGACCATCAACCTCGAACTCATCCTCGCCGACATGGAATCGGTGCAAAAGCGCCTGGACCGCGCAAAAAACTCTGCAAAGGGCGGCGACAAAAAATTCATCGCCGAAGCGGAATTTCTGCAAAAAGTGCTCGATCATCTCGGAAACGAGCAGTGCGCGCGCACGATGGCGCTGACAGATGAGGAAAAAGAATATATGCAGAATCTTTTTCTGCTCACGTCCAAACCCGTCATTTACGCCGCCAACATCTCTGAAAAAGACATGGGCAAAGCGGACGCCGAACTCCCCTACGTCAGAAAGGTGGAAGAGTTCGCCGCAAAGGAAGGTTCGGAAGTGCTCGTGATCTGCGCCAAGACGGAGGAAGAACTCTCTCAGCTCCCCGCCGACGAAGCGCAGATGTTCCTCGAAGAGCTCGGGCTCAAAGAGAGCGGGCTTTCGCGGCTCATCAAAAAGTCCTATTCCCTGCTCGGACTGATCAGCTATCTCACCGCAGGTGAAAAGGAAACGCGCGCATGGACCATCGAAAAAGGCACCAAAGCGCCGCAGGCGGCAGGCAAGATCCACACCGATTTTGAAAAGGGATTTATCCGCGCCGAAGTCGTCGACTGGCAGACCCTCCTCGAATGCGGCAGTTACAACGCCGCCAAGGAAAAAGGCAAAGTGCGTTCGGAAGGCAAGGATTACGTCGTTAAAGACGGCGATGTCGTGCTCTTCCGTTTCAACGTCTGATCGCGCCCCCGCTTGGACAAAACGCCCTGCGGCAAGAACGCGTACAGCTTTTGCAAACAAATTTTGCAAACAAATTTTACGAACGGTCACGTCTGCAAATGCGATAACAAAAATCAACCGCGCCCGCTGTTTTTACAGCGGGCGCGGTTGATTTTTACGGCATTATAGTATGAAATGCGACCCGTTCGGAAGCCGTATTTTCCGATCGGTACGGCTTTCGGTAGATGCGCCGAAAAATATGGCTAACCGTCGAAGCGCGCCTCTCTCGTCGAAACGCACCGTACTGAAGCGCCTCTCGCGTCGAAACGCACCGCTCAGCGCCGAAATGCACCGCACCGCAAACGCATCTCAAAAAATCAAAGCGTGCCGCTCACTCGCTAAGCGCGGCGCGCCGAAAAAAGTCAGATCTCGGCGTAGATGACGGAGATGTCGTCGCGCAGCTTGTTGCGGACAAATTTCTCGCCGTCGGGATCCGCTTCCTGCGCCGCGTGCAGGCGTTTCATGGCGGGCATGATGCCGTTCTCCGCGATCTCGGCAATGAGCGCGGCGGGCGTGGGATACAGACCGAACAGGTCGTAAATTTCCGCAAATCCGTCCGAAAAGACGAGAAGATCACGGATCTTTGCAAGCGGGATCTTCCCCATGAGCGCGGTGTCCAGCCCGTCCGTCGTGTGCGCAAGCGCGCAATAACCCTGCGGCGTGTTCATCTTTCTTCGGTTTTCGAGGATATACGGCACGATGTCCGCAAACGCCGCGCGGACGGTCTTTCCCTTCTCCGCGGCAATCTTTTTCATCCGTTCAAAATTTTCGTTATCCAGGCGGACGAGCCGCTCGTCGAGGATGTGCATGACTTCCCCGTCTTTCATGCGGAGGATGATGACCGTGTCGCCGAGCGAATAATATTCGAGAAAGCCGTCCCGCTCGCGCACAACGGAAAGGACGGCGGAAGGCTTATCCGCGACCTTCTCCGCCCCGGCAAAATGCAGATATTCCTCCGCGACAGCCTCCGCGCAGGCGGAGACTGCGTCGGCGATCTCCCCTTTTTCTCCCAACGCGCCGATCAGGCGGGCGCGGTGCCGCCGCACGAACCAGCACGCGTCCGTCGGCGCGTCCGTCACCTTTTCGCCCGATACCCCCGTTGCACCGTCCAGAACAAAGGCACAGCGCTCGTCGGCGTACAACGCGTCTTCGCAATACGAGGGCTTTGCCCCCGCGATATACGTCAAAATTTTCTTCATTGCTCTATCGCTCGCTCTTGCTGACCGATTCGATCGCGACCGAACCGCCGCGCACCGCTTCCATGCGCGAAAGATAGTATTTTTTATAATATTTAAGTATGTCGTCGTTTTCCGATTCGGTGTTCACGCTCTCCAGAATGACGCTCGCCTTATCGTAATCGGTGACTTTCACGCCGAACACCGCCGCCGAACGGAAGATCTCCTCCGTCTCGTCTTTTTTAAGAGAATGTATCTTGATAAAAAGGATCTCCTTCTTATGGATGGGAAGGTCGGTAAAGTCGAGAACCTTGATCACTTCCACGCTGCGGTTGAGCTGTTTTTTGATCTGTTCGAAGGTCTTGTCGTCGCCCGTAAGGCTGATCGTCATGCGCGAGACGGTCGGATCCTCCGTTTCGCCCACCGTCAGGCTTTTCAGGTTATACGATTTGCCCGAAAACAGCCCCGAAATTTTCGCAAGGACGCCGACGTCGTTTTCCACATAGAGGGATATCCACCGTTTTTTGAGAGTGCTGTCCATGCTCACTTCCCCTCCTTCTTAAATTCCGTGACCATCTCGGAAAGCGCGTTGCCGCCCGGAACGATGGGAAGTACGTTGCTTTCCCTGTCGATAATAAATTCGATGACCGTGGGCGCTTTCGTGTTTTTCTCCGCGCGGTCGAATGCGGCGGCTATGTCCCTGCGGTCGGTCACGCGTATCCCTTCCAGACCGTAGCTTTCCGCGAGCCTGACAAAATCGGGAATGTACGGCGGGCACTCCGTATGCGGGGAAGAACACCACGCGCCGCAGCTTTTTCTCTTTCGGAGACAGGTACAGGCATATTTGCCGCCGAAGAACATCTCCTGCCACTGTCTGACGTTGCCCAGATACGAGTTGTTCAGTATACACAATGTGAGCGGGATCTCCTGACAGACCGCCGTGGCGAGCTCCTGGATATTCATCTGCACGCCTCCGTCGCCCGAAACACACACGACGGGCATATCGGGACAGCCGAGCTTTGCGCCGATCGCGGCGGGAAGCCCGTATCCCATCGTCCCGAGCCCGCCCGAAGTGATGAGACGGCTCTTGCCTTTCAGTTCCAGAAACTGCGTCGTCCACAGCTGATTCTGCCCGACGTCGGTGGTGACGATGACGTCGCGGTATCTGCGGTTGATCTCGTCGATGACGTCCTTGGGCGTGAGCGCGCCGCCGCCGTCCTGCACGATCGGCTTCTCTTCTTTGAGTTTTTTCAGTCCCGCGATCCATTCGGTCGGATCGTGTCTGGCGGGCGGCAGGATCTCGGCGAGCTTTTCGAGCGCCTCGCGCGCGTCCGCCACGATGGGCACGTCCACGACGATGTTGCGCGAAATGGACGCCGCGTCGATGTCGACGTGGACGATCTTCGCGTTCTTGGCAAATTCGCTGATCTTGCCCGTGATGCGGTCGTTGAACCGCGTTCCCACCGAGAAGAGAAGATCGCACTCGGAAACCGCCGTATTCGATGCGGCGTTCCCGTGCATGCCGATGTTGCCGATATACAGCGGATGATCGGTCGGGATCGCGCCCTTGCCCATGATGGTGGTGATGACGGGCACCTTATTCTTTTCGAGGACGGACAAAAGCGCCGCGCCGCCTCGTGAAATATTCACGCCGCCGCCGATGAGGAAGAGCGGTCTCTTCGCGCCCGCAAGCATCTCCGCCGCCTTTTTCAGCTGCCCCATATGCACGCCCGCGGAGGGTTTGTAGCTGCGCATGGAAACCTCTTCGGGATATTCGTCCGAACCGAGCGCGAGCTGGATATCTTTGGGAAAGTCCACGACGACGGGCCCCGGTTTGCCCGTGCGCGCGATATAAAACGCTTCCTTGATGATGCGGCCGAGATCTTCCCTTCTTCTCACCGTGACGGCATATTTGCAGATACTGCGGCAAATGCCGACGATGTCCACTTCCTGGAAAGCATCGTTGCCGATGAGATTGGTCGGGACCTGCCCCGTAAAGCAGACGAGCGGCACGCTGTCAAAATTCGCAGTCGCGATGCCCGTAACGAGGTTGGTCGCACCGGGCCCGCTCGTCACGAGACAGACGCCCGTTTTGCCCGTCGCGCGGGCATAGCCGTCCGCCGCGTGCACGAGCCCCTGTTCATGGCGCGGAAGAACGACGTTGAAAGCCGTTTCCCCGTACAGTGCGTCAAAAATGTCGATCGCCATGCCGCCTGGATAAGCGAACAGGGTGTCCACGCCCTCTTCTTTGAGCGCTTTTACAAATAACTGCGTTCCTTTGATCTTCATAAGCCTGACCTCCGAGCCGTTCGGCTCTCCGATAAAAAGCCGCCCCGAACAGTGACCTGTTCAGGGCGGCGCATTGCCGTGTTACCACCTGATTTCGGAAAAAATCCGCACTCTGCCCGATCTGCGGCACTCCGTCCGCACATCAGATCTTCCGTAACGGGGAAAAGCCGTCGGAGCCTACTCATCTTCTTTTCGGTCCGCCGCTCGGGGGCTACCTTCGCCGCGCCAAAAGCGGAAACTTTCACCAACCGTTTCCTCTCTGATGCCTCAGCCGCGGGTACTCCTCCCCGTCATTGCGTTTCAGATATCGCTTTTATCTTATCATATCCGCACACACTTGTCAACGGTTTTTTGTAAAATGCGCGTTTGCGGCTCCGCCGAACGCCGCCTTCGCGAAGAAAATACACTGCTTGCAAAGATTCACCCGCAAAAAGTCAGTATGTGCACGCCGCCTGCGGCCGTCATTCGCTCCGCAGCGCAATGACAGGGTCTTTCTTCGCCGCCGCGCTTGCGGGGATCAGCCCCGAAACGAGAGTCAGAACCACCGAAACGCACACCATCGCCAGAGCGAGATACCAAGGCAGAGCCGCAAGCCCCGCAATCCCCGTCAGCGGCGTCAGGATCAGGTTGATGATGATCTGGAAAAGATAAGCGGCCAAAATACCGATCAGCCCCGCGCACAGCCCGACGATGAACGTCTCCGCGTTGAACACCCGCTTGATGTCCTTCTTCCGTGCACCGATCGCGCGCAAAACGCCGATCTCCTTGGTACGCTCCACGACCGAAACATAAGTGATGACGCCGATCATTACGGTAGATACCACAAGCGAAATCCCCGTAAACGCGATCAGCACATACGTGATCGCATCGAGAATCGTCTGCATGATGCCCATCAGAAGCCCGACCGTATCCGTGTATTTTACTTCACTCGGTCCGTCATACCCTTCAAGCGTGCCGTACTGTGCAAAATACGCGTCTCGCGCGCTCTGCGCGTCTTTGTTCCATTGATCCAGATAATCGGTAATGAACGCCTTCGTCTTGAAATCTCTCGGATAGATGCGAACGGAATTCGGCGTATCGTCGCCGCCCAATCCGCGCAGAGTCATTTCGCCCCCGAGAGAATTGGTGATGTAATATTTACTTAAAAGAGCAAACGTATCGTCGTCCATCCCGTCCGGCTTATTTGTGATCTTGGCATAATATGTCAGATAAGATTGCGTGATGTGTTCCGCCGGGCTTATATAGTAAACCGTATCCCCCGAGGCGATCTTGCCTCCGCCCGATACGATGCCCGTATTCATCCACCGCACGATCTCGGACTGCATATTTTTTGCGACATAGTTTTCGACGAGCTCTTCCGTGAG
>CALVSU010000069.1 GCA_944359385.1 uncultured Clostridia bacterium
AAATCGGCTGTCAAGGGAATATCGTTCGGCGGACAGATGCACGGTTTGGTCGTTTTGGATAAAGACGACAATGTCATCCGTCCCTGCATTTTGTGGAACGACGGCAGAACGGAAAAGCAGACAAAATACTTAAACGAAGTAATAGGGAAAGACAAACTTTCCGAATATACGGGCAACATTGCGTTCGCGGGATTTACCGCTCCTAAAATCTTATGGCTGAAAGAAAACGAACCTGAAAACTTTGCGGAAATTGCTAAGATCATGCTGCCCAAAGATTATCTCGCATACAAGCTTTCGGGAAGTTTTTGTACGGATTATTCGGACGCGAGCGGAAAAAGTATATGAAAGAATAAAAAAATAATTTATTCAAAGATAAAACAGCTGTCCTACCATTCCTGGTAGGACAGCTGTTTTTGCCGTAATTTGCAAAATAAATGAACGTTTCGCTATTTTTTTTACGTTTTTTTTACGAAACTATAAAGATTTTTCCTGAATTTTTTTTGTTTATCTATTGAAATAACAAGAATATTATTGTATAATTATATAGAGAAAGTCATAAAAGCGCTTCATGGAGGGTAAATGATGAGCCAGGTAGATTTTCCGTTATATGTTTTTCATCATGGTGAAAATTACAAAGCTTACGAGTTTTTCGGTTCACATCCCGAAAAGATCGACGGAGTAAAAGGTTACGTTTTCAGGGTATGGGCACCGCATGCGGAAACCGTATCCGTCGTCGGAGATTTCAACGACTGGAACCCGACGAAACACGTGATGGAACGACTTATGGACGGGGAATCTTTCGAGCTGTTTATTCCCGAAATTAAAAATTACACCGTTTATAAATATTGCATTCAGACGAAAGACGGGAGGTTTCTCTATAAGGCGGACCCGTATGCGGTCCATGCGGAAACGCCTTCAAAGACCGCTTCGAAAACCTACGATCTTTCAGGATTCAAGTGGACGGACAAAGAATATATGAAGGCAAAAAAATTGCAGAGCATATATTCTTCGCCCATGAATATATATGAAATGAACGCGCTTTCCTGGCGGCAGTACGGTGACGGGAATTTCTTTGATTTCAACAAACTGATCGATGAACTTATTCCGTACCTGAAGGAGACGGGATATACGCACGTTGAATTCATGCCGCTGAGCGAATATCCTTACGACGCTTCGTGGGGGTATCAGGTGACGGGATATTATGCGATCACGTCGCGCCTTGGCACGCCGCACGACTTCATGCGCCTGGTCGATGCTCTTCATAAAAACGGGATCGGCGTGATCATGGACTGGGTTCCCGCGCATTTTCCGAAAGACGCGCACGGCCTATATGAATTTGACGGTCAGCCGCTTTACGAAAGCCCGCAATGGGACAGGCAGGAGCATAAAAGCTGGGGTACGCGCAGGTTCGATTACGGGCGCAACGAAATTTTGTCTTTTTTGATTTCCAACGCAGTTTTCTTTTTGGATAAGTATCACGTTGACGGACTGCGCGTCGACGCGGTTGCTTCCATGCTTTACCTCGATTACGATAAACGCGAGGGGGAATGGCTTCCCAATAAATACGGCGAAAACAAAAACCTCGAAGCGATCGAGTTTTTGCAAAGGCTGAACAAGACGGTTTTTTCGGAATTTCCCTCCGCTCTCATGATTGCGGAAGAATCCACGGCGTGGCCGCTCGTCACAAAACCCGTCGACATCGGCGGGCTCGGTTTCAACTTCAAGTGGAACATGGGCTGGATGAACGACGTGCTTTCTTATATGCAGACGGATCCGCTGTGGAGAGGGGGCAATCATAATAAACTGACCTTCTCGATGATCTACGCGTTTACCGAAAATTATATATTGCCTATTTCACACGACGAAGTCGTTTACGGGAAGGGCTCGCTCATCAACAAAATGCCCGGAAATTATGAGGACAAGTTTGCCAACGTCCGCGCGTTCATGGGGTACATGATGGCGCACCCCGGGAAAAAACTTCTGTTCATGGGCAGCGAATTCGGTCAGTTCAAAGAGTGGAACTATAAAGAGGGTCTGGAATTTTTCCTCAAAGAAGATTATCCGCTGCACAGGCAGCTCTTCGAAATGAACAAGACGCTGAACGCTTTTTATAAGTCGACAAAGGCGTTTTACGAGATCGAAGATTCGTGGGACGGGTTTGAATGGCTTGCTGCCGACGATGCGGACAAAAACATCGTAGCGTTTATGAGAAAAGACAGCGAAGGCGGAAAATACGTCGTAGCGATCAACTTTTCAGGTGTTACGGCGGAAGGGTACAGACTGGGCGTGCCGAAGGGCAAATACCAGGTTGTCTTCAATACCGATCATCCGAAATTCGGCGGAACGGGCTCTTTCAGAAAACGCGTACTCAATACGCAGAAAAAGCCGTCGCACGGCAGAGAAGATTCGATATTGCTCGAATTGCCGAAGCTGACCTGTGTATACCTCGAAAAGATCGGCGAGTAACCAGAGAAAAATGAAGCGGCTGTCGGTTCCCGACGGGGCACCCGGAGGGCTGCGGCCGCGCCGGATATAAAAAATTAATCGTGGGGGTTCTATATGCAAAGAAAAAAGGAATGTGTAGCAATGCTTCTTGCGGGAGGACAAGGCAGCCGCCTGTACGCTTTGACGAACAATATCGCAAAGCCCGCCGTACCGTTCGGCGCCAAATACCGCATCATCGATTTTCCTCTGTCGAATTGCATCAATTCAGGGATCGATACCGTCGGCGTGCTCACGCAGTATCAGCCGCTCGTCCTCAACGAGTATATCGGCAACGGTCAGCCGTGGGATCTTGACAGAAACTTCGGAGGCGTGCACGTGCTTTCTCCTTATCAGAAGAAAGCAAAATCTGCTTGGTATGAAGGTACGGCGAACGCGATCTATCAGAATCTGAATTTTATTAAAATGTATAATCCCGAATATGTACTTATCCTTTCGGGTGACCACATTTACAAGATGGATTACAGCAAAATGCTCAAAGCCCACATTGAGAAGAACGCGGATTGTACGATCGCAGCGATCGAAGTGCCGTTGAAAGAAGCTTCTCGTTTCGGTATCCTCAACACAAACGAAGACAACTCCATTTACGAGTTCGAGGAAAAGCCCAAACAGCCCAAGAGCACGCTTGCTTCTATGGGTATCTATATCTTTACTGCAGAGAAAATGTACAAATACCTCGAAGCGGACGAAGAAAACCCCAATTCCTCCAAAGACTTCGGCAAAGACGTTCTTCCCGCGATGCTCAATGCGGGCGAAAGGATGTTTGCCTACCGTTTTGAGGGGTATTGGAAAGACGTCGGAACGATCAGCTCTCTTCTTGAATCAAACATGGATCTGCTGGGCGAACCTCCCGCATTTGACGTCGGCGACAGTGACTGGAAGATCCATTCCAGAAACCCTCTCGCGCCGCCCGAATACCTCGGCGAAAATGCCGTCGTCAAAAACAGCATGCTTGCACTCGGGTCGGAAGTATACGGCTCGGTGCAGGATTCGCTGATTTCCAGCAATGTCATTATCGAGGAGGGCGCTTCCGTCAAAGACAGTGTGATCATGAGCGGGACCGTCATCAAAAAGGGCGCGACGGTAGAGTATTCGATCATCGACGAAAACGTTACGGTCGAAGAGGGAGCTTCGATCGGTGAGCCCAAAGATGTTGCAAAGGGGATCGCGGTCCTCGGCAGAAACATTACGGTCGGCAAAAATGTTCAAGTCAAAGGCGGAGATATCGTCGATAAAAATATTGAAGGGGAGGGTAAATAACCATGTCTGCAGTAGGAGTGATTTTTTCGAATATTCATGACGAGAACGTTCCCGAACTGTCCCGCCAAAGGACAATGGCGTCCATACCTTACGGCGGCAGATACAGGCTCATCGATTTTGCCCTTTCGAATTTTGTAAATTCGGGTATCACGACGGTTGGCGTCATCACCAAAAACAACTATCAGTCGCTGATGGACCATTTGGGCAGCGGCAAAGACTGGGATCTCGCGAGAAAGACCGGCGGGCTCATCCTTCTGCCTCCGTTCGGCGCTTCAAACTCTGAAGGTCTTTATAAAAACCGCATGGAAGCGCTCAGAAACATTACAGGATTTCTCAACCGCAGAAACGAAGACTATGTGGTCATGAGTGACTGCGACGGCGTTTTCAGGATCGATCTGTCCGATGTCATTGATTTTCATGAACGCAAACAAGCCGATCTTACCATTGTCTACCACGAGGAAGACGTTGCCGTCGGCGCAGATCGCACTATTATCAAAACAGAAGAGGACGGCCGCGTCAGCGATTTCAAACAAAACGTCGTACCCAGCAAGAAAAAAGAAAAGGTGTTTATTAACATCGTCGTGATCAACCGCCAGTTCCTGCTCCGCTTTATCAATGATTCCGCGGCGCACGGCCTGGACAAAGGAAACGACGTTTCCCTTTTCAAAAACATGAAGAACCTGAAAATATATGGTTACGAATTCCGCGGCTATCACGCAAGCATCGATTCGCTCGGTACATATTTCAGCCACAATATGGAACTTTTAAACAAAACCGTGCGCGATGAACTGTTCGGTGCGCGCGACATTTATACGAAAGTCAGGGATTCCGCACCTTCTAAATACGGCAGTGATTCTCATGTCAAAAACTCGCTGATCTCTGACGGCTGCGTGGTGGAAGGAACCGTGGAAAACAGTATTTTGTTCCGCGGCGTCAAGATCGGCAAAGGCGCGGTCATTAAAAATTCCATCATCATGCAGGACAGCATTATTGGCGAAAAAGTCATTACGGATTGCGTCATTACAGACAAAAATGTCGTGATCCGCGACAATAGAATTTTATCCGGATGCGACATACAGCCGTACTTTATTCCGAAAGGAACGATGATTTAACAAAAATATCGGGGGGAACAGGTATATTATGCTGACAAAAAAGAAATCAACTATAGAGAACACGGATGCAATCGAAGAAAAGAAGAACGAAGTGAAGAAAGAGGCCGTTGCCGAAAAAGCAGCTGTAAAACCCGCCGCCAAAAAAGCGGCGGCGCAGCCGCGCGCAAAAAAACAGGCGAAGCCCGATGCGCCCGCTGCCGATGCCGTTTCCGAACCGAAAGCCGAAACGAAAAAAGAGGAGGTCGTTCCCGTGACAGACATTCGCGTTGTTCCGAAAAAGAAGATCTTGTTTGTGGCATCTGAGTCTACGCCGTTCATTGCGACGGGCGGTCTTGCGGAAGTGATCGGTTCACTTTCGAAAGCGCTTGCGCAAAACGCGGACTACGATGTGCGCGTGGTGATCCCGTTGTACTCGGATATTTCCTGGGATTATCGCAACAAGTTCAAATATATCGGAAATATTTTTGTTCCTCTGGCGTGGAGAAATCAATATTGCGGTATATTCAGTTATGAATCTAACGGCGTCACCTTCTATTTCCTGGACAACGAATATTATTTCAAACGTCCCGGATGCTACGGTTATTACGATGACGGGGAGAGGTTTGCATTCTTCTGCCGCAGCGTATTGGAGATCATGCCGTTTTTGAACTTTTATCCGGAGATCATGCATTGCCATGACTGGCAGGCAGCGCTTGCTTCCATTTATTTAAAAACCATCTACTGCTTCCGTCCGGAATATCAGTTCATACGTTCCTTCTTTACCATTCATAACATTGAATATCAGGGACAATATTCGCTTGATATTCTTGAAGACCTGTTCGGTATTTCGAATACATGGAGATATCTTCTCGAATATAACAAATGCATCAATCTGATGAAAGCTGCCATCGAATGCAGTGAAAAATTTTCAACGGTCAGCCCGCATTATGCGCAGGAGATCAAAGATCCGTTCTATGCGCATAAGCTTGACCCGATCATCCGCAGAAACGAATTCAAGTTGGTCGGGATCCTGAACGGGATCGACACCGATTCTTACAATGCAGCGACGGACAAGGCGATTTTTGCGAATTTTACGGCGGATAACATCGAACCGAAAAAGAAATGCAAAGAAGAGCTGCAAAAGATGTTTAACTTGCCCGTGAAAGCTGATACGCCGATGATTGCGATCATCTCACGCCTTGTCGCACACAAGGGGCTTGACCTTGTCCGCACGGTCATAGAAGAGGTGCTCCGTCAGGATGTGCAGGTCGTCATCTTAGGCAAAGGGGATTCCGCTTACGAAAATTATTTCAGCGATCTGTCGCGCAAATATGTCGGGAAGCTCGTGACTATCATCGCGTTCAATCCCGACCTGTCGCGCAAGATCTATTCGGGCGCGGATTTATTCCTGATGCCTTCCAAATCAGAACCCTGCGGGCTGTCGCAGATGATTGCCAGCCGTTACGGCACCGTGCCGATCGTCCGCGAAACGGGAGGCCTGTACGACAGTATCAAACCTGTCGGGAACGGCGGCAACGGGTTTACATTTGCTAATTATAACGCATACGATATGTTGTATGTGATTCGCGAAGCGATCAACTGTTATTATAATAAGGACTTCTGGCCGCAGCTTGTAAAGCGCGTCATGTCCGTCGATTTCAGCTGGCAGCGTTCGGCGAAAGAATATGAACGAGTTTACGGGGAAATGTTGAAATAATTTTAACTTTAGGAGTATCAAATGAGCAATACGTCAACCATTACCGAAAAGGAAGTGCAGCTGCTGATTCAAGGTAAATTGTCGAGGTATTTCGGCGTATCGCCGAAGGAGGCGTCCAAAGAGCAGATATACAAAGCCGTGGTCATGAGCGTCAGAGATATCCTGCTTGAAAAACGCCAGCAATTCCATAAGGTAATGAAAAGCAAAAAAGGCAAGCGGGTTTATTACTTATGTATGGAGTTTTTGCTTGGCAGATCCCTGAAAAATAATATTTATAATCTTGATCTGGGCGAAGCTTATGAAAAAGCATTAAAAACTTTCGGACTCACGTTGGAAGATCTCTACGAACAAGAGCCTGACGCGGGACTCGGCAACGGCGGGCTTGGCAGGCTTGCCGCGTGTTTCATGGATGCGTTGGCAACGGGGAATTATCCTGCGATGGGATATTCGATCCGTTACGATTATGGTCTTTTCAAGCAGAAGATCGTTGACGGCTGGCAGACAGAGCTTCCCGATATCTGGCTGCCGGGCGGCGAAGTTTGGCTGACACAGAGAAGCGATAAATCTTTTATCGTCAAATTCGACGGCTGGGTACAGGAGAACTGGACGGAAAACGGGCTTAATGTCGTATACGGCGGCTATAAAGAAGTCGAAGCCGTCGCTTATGATATGATGATCTCGGGAAAAAACAGCGAGGCTGTTTCCGTGCTTCGTCTTTGGAGGGCAAGAAACATTTCCCACTTCGACATGAAACTCTTTTCGCAGGGCGATTATCTCCGTTGCATGCAGGAAGAGAACGAAGCTGAGGTCATCTCAAAAGTATTGTATCCTGCTGACGATCATTATGAAGGCAAATCCCTGCGGCTGAAACAGCAGTATTTTCTCGTTTCTGCATCATTGCAGAATATCATCAGCGATCACAAACATCGTTACGGGCCGCTGGATACACTTCCGCAGTTCGCGGCGATCCACATCAACGACACACATCCCGCTTTGGCGATCCCCGAAATGATGCGCCTTTTGATGGATGAAAACGGGTTCACATGGGACGATGCGTGGGGGATCACGACCAAAGTCTTTGCCTATACCAACCATACTGTCATGGCGGAAGCGCTGGAAACATGGCAGGAAGACTTGATCGCAAGGCGTCTGCCGCGTATCCATATGATCATTAAAGAGATCAATCGCAGGTTCTGCGAAGTGCTTTGGTCGCTGTATCCCGGACAGCATGCTCTGATCAACAGTATGTCCGTGATCAACAACGGCGTGATCAGAATGGCGAACCTCTGCGTGATCGGTTCCCACAAAGTCAACGGGGTTTCCGCTCTGCACAGTGATATCATCAAAGACAGCATCTTCAACGGATTCTATCGGATGACGCCCGATAAATTCACGAACGTGACCAACGGCATTGCGCACAGGAGATGGCTTTGCCAATCCAACCCCGAACTTTGCGGATTGCTCAACGACTGTATAGGGGACGGCTATGTCAAAAACGCTGCCGAACTTTCGAAATTCAAAAAATTCGAAGACGACAAAAGCGTTCTCAAACGTCTTACCGAGATCAAAGAAATTAAAAAGAAACAGTTTGTCGATTATGCCTACAAAAAAAGCGGCGTTCTGATCGATCCGAATACTGTATTCGATGTTCAGGCAAAACGCCTGCATGAATACAAACGTCAGCTTCTCAATGTCATGAATATCATCACGCTGTACAATGAGTTGCAGGAAAATCCCGACACCAATATGCAGCCGCAGACATTTATTTTCGGAGCAAAGGCGGCCCCCGGATATCTGATGGCAAAACAGATCATCAAACTGATCTGCTATCTTGCCGAAGACATCAGAAAGCACCCGAAGATCAACGAAAAACTAAATGTCGTGTATATGGAAGACTATAACGTTACGATGGCGGAAAAGCTCATGCCTGCAAGCGAAATAAGTGAGCAGATCTCTTTGGCGGGCAAAGAAGCGAGCGGCACGGGTAATATGAAATTCATGATCAACGGCGCGATCACCATCGGAACGCTTGACGGCGCGAACGTTGAAATGAGTCAGGTCGTAGGCGATGACAACATCTTTATTTTCGGTCTCCATGCAAAAGAAGTGGAAGAAATGTGGTCGAAAGGCTACAATGCCAGCCAGTATTATAACCGTGACAACAAATTGCGCAAGGTCACCGAAGCGCTTGTGAAAGGCTTCAACGGCGAATCGTTTGCCGATATTGCCAATTATCTGCTTACCGGAACCCCTGTCGCGGATCCCTATATGTGCATGGCTGATTTTGAATCGTACTATTCCACGCAAAAGACCGTCAAGGCGCTTTATTCCGAAGACAAAACGCGCTGGGCAAAGATGTCTTTGAACA
>CALVSU010000070.1 GCA_944359385.1 uncultured Clostridia bacterium
GTCTATCAGGCGATGCGCATCACGGGCGCGGCGGATCCGCGCGAGAAGATAGAGGATACGCTTCCCGGGAAATTGCCCCAGCGCGTCATCACCAAGACGGCGGCGGCGGGCTTTTCCTCCTACGGCAACCAGATCGGGCTTGCGACGGGCATCGTCGACGAAGTGTATCACCCCGGTTATAAGGCGAAGAGACTGGAAACGGGTTTCGTCGTCGGCGGGGCGAGAAAAGACATGGTGTACCGCGAAAAGCCGAAGGCGGGCGACGTGATCATTCTGCTCGGCGGCGAGACGGGCAGAGACGGCTGCGGCGGTGCGACGGGTTCTTCCAAGGCGCACGACGCGCATTCCGTCGAAACATGCGGCGCGGAAGTGCAGAAGGGCAATCCGCTCACCGAACGTAAATTGCAGAGGCTTTTCCTCAATAAAGAAGCGACCAGAAAGATCAAGAAGTGCAACGATTTCGGCGCGGGCGGCGTGTCGGTCGCGATCGGCGAGCTTTCGGACGGGCTCGTCATCGATCTGGATAAAGTTCCGTTGAAATACGAGGGGCTTTCGGGCACGGAGCTTGCGATCTCCGAATCGCAGGAGCGCATGGCGGTCGTCGTGGACGAAAAGGACAAAGACGAGTTCATCCGCCTTGCGGCGCAAGAAAATCTCGCGGCGACCCCCGTCGCGGTGGTGACGGACGACCGCCGCATGAAAATGCTGTTCAAAGGGCGCGCGATCGTGGATATTTCCCGCGATTTTCTCGACACGAACGGCGTAAAACAGGTCATTTCCGCGAAGATCGAAGAGGGCGTGACCGCATATTTCAGACAGCGCGCGGTCAAGTTTGCCGAAGGACTGCTCGGCGCGCTCGCCGATCTCAACGTCTGCTCGAAGAAGGGGCTTTCGGAGATGTTCGATTCGACCATCGGTGCGAGGAGCGTGTATATGCCGTTCGGCGGGAAGCGCCAGCTCACCCCCGCGATCGCCATGGCGGCAAAGATCTGCGGCGGCGAAACGGACGTGGCGACCGTCTCCGCTTACGGGTATTCCTCCGCGCTGATGAGCGGCGCCCCCTTTACGGGCGCGATCTACAGCATCGTGACGTCGGTCGCGAAGTTGATCGCGGGCGGCTGCGATTTTGACCGTATTCGTCTCACATTCCAGGAATTTTTCATGCGGCTCGGCAGCGATCCCAAACGCTGGGGCGTTCCGCTGTCCGCGCTTTTGGGCGCGCTGTACGCGCAGATCGGGCTGGGACTCGGCGCGATCGGCGGCAAAGACAGCATGAGCGGCACGTTCGAACATATCGACGTCCCGCCCACCCTCATTTCCTTTGCGCTGGCGCCCGCGAAGGCGAGCGAGCTCATCACCAACGTTTTGGAAAAGAAGGGCACGAAGCTCTGGCTCGTTCCCATGCCGAAGGACGAAAACGAGATCCCCGATTTCAAAAAGCTTGCGGATATGTACCGCGTGATCCATAAAAACGTGCAGAGCGGCAACGTGCGCTTTGCGACGGTCGTCGAAAACGGCGGCATCGCGGCGGCGGTCGCAAAATCCTGCCTCGGCAACGGACTGGGCTTTGCGTTCGAGGGGAGCGCGGAGCGCCTTCTGAGCGAAAATTACGGTCAGATCGTCTTGTCCTTGGAAGATCCCGATGCGCTGGGACTCGAAAAAGTATATCTCGGCGAAACGACGGAAAAGGATTTCACGCTCGGCGCCGAAAAAGTGACGGACGGGCAGGCGGTCGCGGCGTTTACGGGCGCGCTCGAAGGGGTGTTCTCCAACACGGCTCCTGCGGCGGGCGATGCGAAAGACTGCGACTTTGACTGCAAGGGCAAACGCTACGAAAACATCTCCGTCAAAACGGTGAAACCGCGCGTGTTCATCCCCGTGTTCCCCGGAACAAACTGCGAACTCGATACGGCGCGCAAGTTCAACCTTGCGGGGGCGGAGAGCGAAGTGATCGTGCTGAAAAACAGGAGCGCGGCGGACATCGAGGAGAGCGTCAGGGCGTTTGCGGACGCCATTTCCCGCGCGAACATCGTCGCGTTCCCCGGCGGGTTCTCGGGCGGCGACGAGCCTGACGGAAGCGGCAAGTTCATCGCGACGACCTTCCGCAATCCGTATATCGCCGAACAGATACAAAAACTCCTCGCACAGCGCGACGGGCTGATCCTCGGCATCTGCAACGGATTCCAGGCGCTCATCAAACTCGGGCTCGTTCCTTACGGCGAGATCAGACCGCTTGAAAGCGGCAGCCCCACGCTGACGTATAACAACATTTCCCGCCACGTCTCCACGCTCGTGGATATCCGCATCGCGTCGAATAAAAGCCCTTGGCTTGCGGCTTGCAAGGTGGGCGACGTGTTCACGGTTCCCGTTTCGCACGGCGAAGGCAAGATCGTCGCGCCCGAATCGGAACTGGAAAAAATGCGAGCGAACGGACAGATCGCCACGCAGTATGCAGATCTTTCGGGAAAACCTACGATGCTGTATCCTTATAACCCGAACGGTTCCGCATGGGCGATCGAGGGCATCACTTCCCCCGACGGCAGGGTGTACGGCAAAATGGGCCATACCGAACGCACGGGCGAAAACCTCTACAAGAACTATACGGGCAACTTTGACATGAAACTCTTTGAGAGCGGAGTCAGATATTTCAAATAAACATTGCAAATGCCGCCGCATGCGCCGATCGCATGCGGCGGTCGTTTTTTGTCTTTTGCGGCGAGAAAGGGTTTTGGTGTGCGCAGAAATGCAAGCGCTGCCGTTTTTGGGCACGTCTGCGCTGCGAAAGCGTCGTATGGCAGGTTATTTTTCTGAAACGCTTTACAAAAACAGGATTTTGTGGTATAATTTCTTAAAAATCCACAAGCGGTAGGGTTCGGTTAAATTTTATGAAATGTATGTTTTGCGGATGCTCGGAGAGCAAAGTCATCGACAGCCGTTCGACGGACGAAGGGAGAACGATCAGGAGAAGGCGTGAATGTATGCAGTGCGGCAGGCGGTTCACGACTTATGAGACCATTGAAACGACGCCCATACTTGTCGTCAAGAGCGACGGCACGCGGCAGGCGTTCGACCCCAACAAGATCAAAAACGGGATTATCAAGGCTTGCGAAAAACGCCCCGTGTCCATGTATAAGATCGACAAACTTGTGGATGATATCAAAAAGGAAGTCTACAATACGCTCGATCAGGAAGTTTCTTCCAAACAGATCGGCGAAATGGTCATGGATGGGCTTCGTCTGATCGATGAGGTCGCGTATGTAAGGTATGCGTCCGTTTATCGCCAGTTCACGGACATTTCCTCTTTCATGAACGAGCTGGAAACGCTCATGCAGGAGAATAAGACAAAAAAAGGTCAGGAATAACAGCCTGCAAAAAAGCAGAAATTCAGCCCGCGCGTCCGGGCTTTTTTTCTCGGTAAGAAATGCGGCGGCGTGCGGCGGAAGTCGGGCGGAATTTTAAACAAAAAGGCACAGAAGTCGGACAGATATGCGGGGGAATGCGGCACAGATTTCCCCGCGCAGGGGCGGAGGAACGATGACAAAGAAAATTCATGTCGGCGGTGTTGCCATCGGCGGCGGAGAACCGATCAGGATCCAATCGATGACGACGACGGCGACATCAGATAGCGAAGGGACGCTTGCTGAGATACAGGCGCTTGCAAAAGCGGGATGTGAGATCGTACGCGTTGCCGTGCGCGGCGAAGAGGACGCACGGGCTATACGGGCGATCAAGGCAAAATCGCCTCTGCCCGTCGTGGCGGACATCCATTTTTCCGCGCGCCTTGCGGTGCTCGCGATCGAAAACGGCGCAGACAAAGTGCGCATCAATCCCGGGAACATCGGCGGAGAGGACAAGATCGCCTTGGTCGCCGATTGCGTCAAAGCGCACAAGATCCCCGTGCGCGTCGGCGCGAATACGGGCAGTATCGAGAAGGAGTTTCTCGCAAAATACGGTAAAAGCGAGCGTTCCCTCGTCGAAAGCGCGATGTATAACGTGAATATTTTGGAAAAACACGGCATTTCGGACATCGCGATCTCGGTCAAAGCGTCCGACGTACCGCTGACCGTGCGCGCATACAGGCTCCTTGCGTCGCGTACCGATTATCCGCTCCATGTCGGCGTGACGGAAGCAGGCACCAAGGAGAGCGGTGTCGTGAAGAGCAGTATCGGCATCGGTGCGCTTTTGCTGGAAGGGATCGGAGATACCATCCGCGTTTCCCTTTCCGCAGATCCCGTGGAGGAGGTCTATGCCGCAAAGCGCATCCTGCGTGCGTTGGGGCTCGAAAAGGAATATGTTGACGTCGTGGCTTGTCCGACCTGCGGCAGGTGCGCGTGGGACTGCATGTCTCTTGCCGAAAAGGTGGAAAAACGGACGTTTTTTGCGAAGAAAAAATGCCGCATTGCAGTGATGGGGTGCGTCGTGAACGGGCCGGGTGAAGCGAAGGACGCCGATCTCGGCATCGCGGGCGGCAAAGACGAGTGCATCATCTTCCGCCGCGGCGAGATCGGGGAGAAGATCCCCAAAGAAAATGCGGAAGAGGTGTTTTTGAAGCTCGTCGGCGAATTGATCGGGGAGCGCTGAAAAGGTCGAAAGGGGCACGCAAAAGGCGGGCGAAAGCGTGCGGCGGCGGAAGTGTGTCGCAAGGATATCTGTGCGGATGTGCGCAGTGTAAATGCCGCAGTGAGAATGCCGTCGCGGCGGGAGTTTGGCTTTCATTCGGACAACTACGGAGAAAACATGACAAAATCTGAATTTCTGGAAAAATTGCGCACGCGCGAAAATTTTGCGCGTGCGGTGCTTCATAAGATTTCGATCGACAGACAGGCAAAACGATGCGAATTTTTTATCGTGACCGACCGCGCTTATACTCCCGAAGACGAGACGTTTGCGTTTGAAACGGTGCGTGCGGCGGTGCCTTCTTCGCTGGAATCGGTTGTGATGATAAGAAAACTCGTTGCAGACGCGCAGCTCGTAAAGCGTAAGATCGCGGAGTATCTCGGACAAAATCACAGAGCAGCCGCCGCGTTTGCGACCGCTGACGATATCACGGTCGAACAGCAAGACGGGAAGATACGTTTTGTGTTCGGCGTGGACGAGGAAGAGCGGAGGTTTTTTGAGACGCGGGATATTCTGCCCGGCGTAGTGAGAATGCTCGAAAATAATTTCTGCGATACCTTTGAAGGCGCGCTCGAATACAAGGATAAAGGGCAGATCCTCGAAGAGGAGGAAGCGGAGGAAGAGGAAGAAACGTTCGATTACAGGCCGCCGCGCACTTTCAGGATCTGCGACTTTGAAACGATAGACTTTGCCGACGTGCCCAAGATCGCAACTTATATCAAGGATTGCACCTTCCGTTCGGCTTCGCTGACGATCTGCGGACAGATCGAATTTGTGCAGGAACGGACGTCGCAGAAAGGCAAACCGTATCTTCGCTTTACGATCTCCGATTCGACCGCGCGCATGACCTTTTCTTATTTTATCAAGAAAAAGACGGAAGAAAAAGTCCGTGCGCTCAAACAAGGAGATTATATCGTCTGCACGGGTGAAAACGAGTTTTTCAACGACAGGCTCAGCTTTACGGCGCGCTACGTCAACCGCGGCAATCCGCCGCCCGATTTCGTGCCCGAAAAACTGCCGGCAAAATCCGTGCCCGCGCACTATAAGGTCGTTTCTCCCGATAAACTTACGGACTATAACCAGATCAATCTTTTTGATCACAGCGAGATACCCGATTGTCTCAGGGAAAATACCTTTGTCGTGTTTGACTTGGAAACGACGGGGCTCGTCAACGTGCCCACAAACGGCAAAATGGATACCATCACCGAGATCGGCGCCGTCAAGATCATAGGCGGGGAGATCCGCGAACGTTTTACCACTCTTGTCAATCCCGAAAGAAAGCTGGACGAGGAGATCGTAAAGCTTACGGGCATCACCGATGAAATGGTCAAAGACGCGCCCAAGATCGCAGATGTCATTCCCGATTTTTATAAATTCTGCGACGGATGTTATCTTGTCGGGCACAACGTTCAGTTTGACTATCGTTTTGTTCAGTATTATGCCCAGAAGGAGGAGTACTCCTTCGAACAAAAGACGTTTGACACGCTCGCGATCGCGCAGTCGGAATTGTTCCTTAAAAATTACAAATTGGACACGATCGCCGATCATTACGGGATCACTTTCAATCATCATAGGGCTTGGGACGACGCGCTGACCACCGCGAAAATTTTTATTGAACTCATAAAAGCGAAAAAATGCTTGCCAAACGCGTAACGGTATGGTATAATATCCATACTGAATATGTTAGCTTGGAATTGAGAGTGGGTCACCGCTCTCAAATCTTTTTATGTGCGGAATATTTTTCCGCGGGGCGAAACCGCTCTTGCTCTGAAACAGGGCGCAGGCGACGGACCGTAAAGCAGGGAATGCTTGCGATCCTGCGGAGAGGTGCGGCATGACGCGAAGGGCGATTGCGGGACAGCCTCGGCAAAGGGGCGCTTCGGTCGGGAGGTGTACATGAAAGTCAAAACAACGGAAGAGATCGAAAAAGCGCTTGCGCCCGTTGCGGAGGCGTGCGGCGTGGAGATCTATGAGATCGTATTCAAACAGGGAAAGAACTCGTCGCTGACCGTGTTTCTGGATACGGACAGAGAGGGCGGGATCGATCTTGATACCTGCGAAAAGTTTCACAATGCCGCAGATCCCGTTTTGGACGAACTGGATCCGACGTTCGGCCAGCCTTACACTTTGAACGTGAGCAGTCCCGGGATCGACAGACCTTTCAAAAAGGACAGCGATTTTCTGCGTCATATCGGTAAAAAAGTGGAGATCAAGCTTTTTGCTCCCGTGAAGGGGCAGAAGTTTTTTGAGGCGATCCTTCTGGAATACAATCCGCAGGCGGGAAACATTGCCGTAGACAGAGAGGGAGAGATCTTTAAGCTCAATCTTTCGCAGATCACAAAAATATCTGAAGCCATCGAGTTTGACTGATCGCTGGCGGAAAACAAAATATCATATCATTATTTTTCGAGGAGACTACAATGGTTAACAAAGAGTTCTTTCTTGCTTTGGAAGATCTGGAAGCGGAAAAGGGGATCAGCAGTGAGATTTTTCTGGAAGCGCTCAGGGGTGCGCTCGTGGCGGCGTACAAAAAGCAGTACGACGGCGGCGCGGGCACAGTGGACGTCGCGCTGAATCCCGAGAAAGGGTCCATTAAATTTTACACCGTAAAGACCGCCGTGGAAGAGGTCGTCGACCCCGAGAAGGAAATTTCTCTTGCTGAGGCGCATTTGCTTAAAAAGAGCTATAAGCTCGGCGACGAAGTGCGCGAGGAGTTCGTGCCCAAAGATTTCGGCAGGATCGCGGCGCAGACGGCAAAGCAGGTCATTTTGCAGAAACTGCACGAGACGGAAAGGGACAACACGCTCAACGAGTTTTCCGATAAAAAAGACGAGCTGATGAGCTGCGTCGTGCGTAAAGTGGATGCGAAAAACGTTTACGTCGAGCTCGGGAAAGGACAGATCGAAGGCTTGATGCTCCCGCAGGACCAGGTCCCCGGCGAAAAATACAACGTGAACGATCGTATCAAGGTCTACGTGAAGAATATCAAGAACAACGGCAGAAACGCGCAGGTGCTCGTTTCCCGCGCTTCGGCGGGGCTTGTGAAGAGGCTGTTTGAAAATGAAGTTCCCGAGATCAAATCGGGCGCGGTCGTCGTCAAGGCGATCACGAGGGAAGCGGGTCAGCGCACCAAAATGGCGATTTTCAGTGAAGATCCGCAGGTGGACGCTGTCGGCGCTTGCGTCGGGAACAAGGGCGCGCGCGTGAACGCGGTCGTTGCCGAACTTGGCGGTGAGAAGGTGGACATCATTCTTTGGAGCGAAAATCCGCTTGAATTTATCGCAAAAGCGCTTTCGCCCGCGAAGGTCGTTTCGGTGACGCAGGTGGACGAGAAATCTGCGATCGCCGTCGTTCCCGACGACAAGCTTTCGCTTGCAATCGGCAGGGACGGGCAGAACGCGCGCCTTGCGGCAAGACTGACGGGTTGGAAGATCGATGTCAAGAGCGAAAGCGCGGCGGCAAAGCTGGCGGCGCTTCAGGCACAGGGAACGGAAGAGAACGCGGAGCCCGAAATCGCAAAAGAAGAGAACGGAACGGAAGAATAAGACCGAGGTGCGGCTTTGAAAGTAAAAAAGATCCCCATGCGTATGTGCATAGCCTGTCATGAGATGAAACCGAAAAAAGAGATGCTTCGCATCGTCAAACCGAAAGAGGGCGATGCGTTCATCGATCACACAGGCAAGGCGGCGGGAAGGGGCGCATATATCTGCGACAATCCCGAATGCATCAAAAAACTCAAAAAAGGGAAACTGCTCAACAAGACGTTTTCGGCGCAGATCCCCGCGGAAGTATACGACCGCATCGAGGAGGATTTTTTTGCTGAAAAGTAAAGCGGAAAGCTATATCGGTTTTTGTATCAAAGCGGGAAAACTGACTTGCGGATTCAATGCAGTGGAAGCGGAAAAAAAGAGGGTGTATTTACTCATCCTTTGCGGTTCTGCGTCGGAAAATGCGAAGAAGAGCGCTTTGAAACTGAAAAATAAGTTTGGCTGCGAGCTGGCGGTGACGGAAGGAAGGCTTCTGGAAGATATTACGGGAAGAGCAAACTGCAAGCTTGCGGCGGTGAGAGATCATGATCTGGCAAAAGCGATTTTGTCGGCGACGGATGAAAATCTGAAATTATATTCGGGAGGCAATGGTTAGCAAAGATGGCAGAGGCAAAGAAGACGAATTACGCGAATATCGAAAACATCAATACTCTTCTCGGTGCCGAAGGGATCGGCGCGCTTGTCAAGGAAGTGCAGGGAACGGAAAAGAGAGTCGGGGATATCCTGAAAAAGCTGTCCGAACTCGA
>CALVSU010000071.1 GCA_944359385.1 uncultured Clostridia bacterium
GCGACGCTGTGCAACCAGATGGTCAACTTCCTCGGCATCATGCAGAACGAATGGGCGGGCGCGCAGGCGTTCTCCTCGTTCGACACCTATCTCGCGCCCTTCGTCAAGAAGGACAACCTCGACTACGAACAGGTCAAAAAGTGCATCGAGTCTTTCATTTACGGCGTGAACACCCCTTCTCGCTGGGGCACGCAGGCGCCTTTCTCCAACATCACCCTCGACTGGGTGGTGCCCAACGACCTTGCGGAGCTTCCCGCGATCGTGGGCGGCAAAAACCAGGATTTCAAATATAAAGACTGCCAGAAAGAGATGGACATGGTCAACAAGGCGTTCATCGAAGTGATGATCGAAGGCGACGCGAACGGCAGAGGGTTCCAGTACCCCATTCCGACCTATTCCATCACCAAGAATTTCGACTGGTCGGACACCGAAAACAACCGTCTGCTCTTCGAAATGACTTCCAAGTACGGCACGCCTTATTTCTCCAACTACATCAATTCCGACATGGAACCGAGCGACATCAGGAGCATGTGCTGCCGCCTGCGCCTCGACCTTCGCGAACTGCGCAAAAAGTCGGGCGGATATTTCGGCAGCGGCGAATCGACGGGTTCGGTCGGCGTAGTCACCATCAATATGCCGCGCATCGCCTACCTTTCGCAGGACGAGAGCGAATTCTTCCGCCGCCTCGACAAACTCATGGACATCTCGGCGCGTTCGCTCAACACGAAGAGAAGGGTCATCACAAAACTTCTCGACGAAGGGCTTTACCCCTACACCAAACGCTACCTCGGCACCTTTGCGAACCACTTCTCGACGATCGGGCTGGTCGGCATGAACGAGGCGGCGCTCAACGCCCGCTGGATCCGAAAAGACATGACCAAGCCTGAGGCGCAGGAGTTCACCAAAAAAGTTCTCAATCATATGCGCGAACGCCTCTCCGACTATCAGGAAGAGTACGGCGACCTTTACAACCTCGAAGCGACGCCCGCGGAATCCACCTCTTACCGCTTCGCAAAACACGACAAGGAGCAGTTCCCCGACATCGTGACCGCGAACGAGAACGGCACCCCCTACTACACCAACAGCTCGCATCTGCCCGTCGGATATACCGAAGACGTGTTCGACGCCCTCGACATCCAGGACGAACTGCAGACGCTGTACACCTCGGGCACGGTGTTCCATACCTTCCTCGGCGAAAAACTCCCCGACTGGAAAGCGGCGGCTTCCCTCGTCAAGAAGATCGCGGACAACTACAAGCTCCCCTACTACACCCTTTCGCCCACCTATTCCATCTGCAAGGAACACGGCTATCTTACAGGCGAACAGTACACCTGCCCGCACTGCGGCGCAAAGACGGAAGTGTACAGCCGCATCACCGGCTACTACCGCCCCGTGCAGAACTGGAACGACGGCAAGACGCAGGAATTCAAAGACAGAAAGGTCTACGACATCGCTCACTCCACCCTCAAAAACCACGCGCATACGGAGAGCGCCGTGCAGGCGGAAAGCTGCTGCGCGCCTTCTCTGAGCGGACCCGTTCTCTTCACGAGAGACGGCTGCCCCAACTGCAAGACGAGCAAAATGATGCTCGACAAAGCGGGCGTGAAATACAGCATCGTCAACGCCGAACAGGAAAAAGAAATGACCAGACAGTACAAAATTACCAAGGCGCCTTCCCTGCTCGTGCCCGACGGAAACGGCTTTAAGACGTATGACAACGCGAGCGAGATCAGAAAATACATCGAGAGCATCGGCTGATATGTTTGACATCATCGTGATCGGCGGGGGCGCGGCGGGCATGACCGCCGCGCTCTACGCCCGCAGAAACGGAAAAAGCGTGCTCGTCCTCGAAGGCGAAAGCCTCGGCGGACAGATCGCCACTTCCCCGCGCCTCGAAAACTTCCCCTCTATCAAGGAGATCAGCGGCGAAGCGTTCGCAGACAACCTCTTCGAACAGATCGTCGACCTCGGCGCCGAAGTGGAAATAGAAAAAGCCGTCTCGATCGAAAAACGGGCGGACAAGAGCTTTCTCGTCAGAACGGAGTACAACGAATACGCCGCAAAGAGCGTCATCATCGCCGCGGGCGTGAAGCACAAGCACCTGAAAACAAAACACGACAGGGAAGATCTAGTCGGCAAAGGCGTCTACTACTGCGCCGTCTGCGACGGGCCTTTCTACAAGGGAAGAGAGGTCGCCGTCGTCGGCGACGCCAACTCCGCCCTGCAATATGCCCTTCTTCTTTCGGGTTACTGCAAAAAGGTGTATATGTACACCCTCTTCGACAAGTTTTTCGGCGACGAGAGCCTCGTGAAAGCGCTCCGCGCCAAAGACAACATCGAAGTGCGCCCCAACACGAGCGTCGTCGATTTCATCGGGGAGGAAGAACTGACCGCCATCGAATACACGGATAAGGACGGCAACCTCTGCCGCCAGGAGATCCCCGCCGTATTCGTGGCGATCGGACAAGTCCCCGACAATGCGGCGTTCGCGAACGTCGCAGATCTGGACGACGCGGGATACATCGCCGCGGACGAGAGCTGCAGGACGAAGACGGAAGGCTTGTTCGTGGCGGGCGACTGCCGCACGAAAGCGGTGCGCCAGGTCTCGACCGCCGTATCCGACGGCGCGATCGCCGCGACCAACGCATCCCTCTACCTCGAAAGCCTGTAACAAACTCCCCGCCGACGCAATATTTGCGTCGGCGGAGCTGATTTTAAAAGAACGCCGCGCGGGTCGCTGTACGCGACCCGCGCGGCGTTTTTCTATTCCCTTTTAGCAAAACACGGACGAACGCATAATTGTTCCGTCCTTTCGAAATTTTGTCAATCAGTCCAATTTTTTGGATCATTTTGAAAGACAAAAACGCCGTCACTGCGCCGTAAGCGGAGCAAACTTTTCAGCGATAAAAAAGCGGCGCTTTTGCGCCGCTTTTTATCTGTATTCGCTCATACCGAGCATATAATCCGCCGAAACGCCGAAAAATTCCGCGCAGGCAACGATATTGTCGGCTGTGGGCTGTTTGACGCCCCTCGTCCACGCCGAAACCGCCGAAGGCGAAACGCCGATCTTTCCCGCAAACTGATTTACCGACAATTCTCTCTCTTCCAAAAGCTCTCTGAGCCTTTCCCCGAACTTGTTTTTCATGCTCATACCAAAACCCGCGTTTTTTATGTTTCTTCAAAGCGGCACATATTCATTCCGAACGACGGGTTGTGTCCATCGTTTTTCAAGAATAAAAAATGAGGGTGTGTTTCAAACGATCCCGCCTGCCGACTGCGGCTTTACCCCTTTTTCGGGCAGAATTCGACGGTAAAAGCGGTGCCTTCGCCCAGTTTGCTGTCCACTTTCAGCGTCCAGCCCGCGCGGCGGCAGAGCTTTTTCACGATCGCGAGCCCCAGTCCGAAACCGCCGCCCGCGCCGTTATGCGACTTGTCCACCGTGTAAAAACGGTCGAAAATGCGCGCTTTGTCCTCTTCGGAAAGCCCGATGCCCGTGTCGCGCACCGTAAGGCGGGGCGACGCGCCGCCCGTGAGCGAAATGTCCAGAGAGCCGCCTTCTTTATTGTACCGTATGCCGTTGGAGATGAGGTTGTTGAGGATCTCGACGAGCCGTTCCCGCCTCGACATCACCTTCACGCCCTGTTCGATATCCAGTCGGAGCGCAATGTCTTTCTTTCTCAGCTTGGGTTCGAACGCGCCGATGAGTTCGCCGATAAGTTCGGAGACGTTCACCTCGTAATCGGGCAATTCGTCGCTGTCGATCGCGGAAAAGTTGATGATGCTCCGTATGAGGTTGGCGAGGCGGTCGCTCTGTTTGATGATCGTCTTTGCCATGCTTTCCGCGCGTTCGGGCGGCACGGTGCCCGAGCTGATGAGCTCGGCAAAGCCCTTGATGCTCGTGAGCGGCGTGTTCATTTCATGCGTGACGTTGGCGATAAACTCGTTTTTCGAGCGCGCCGCCGCCATGGATTCGGTCACGTCGGTAATGAGCAGAACGTTGGGTTCGCCGAGGGTGAAACGGAAGTTATAGTCCTTTTCCCCGATCGTCCTGTAAAAAGACGCAGATTCGCCCGCAGCGAGGCTGTCTGCGATCTCTCTGTCCTCGCTAAACAGCGCGATCGGCTCGTTTTCCTCGTATTCGAGAAGGCGCGCCGCCGTCTTGTTGATGAGAATGAGATCGGACGCGTCCCTGAAAATGACGATGCCGTGCTCCATGCTGTCGAGGACGAGCTTTTCGATACGGTTGTCCTCTTTGATCTTGGCGACTTTTTCGCCGATGTCGGCGTTCATGTCGTTCATGAGTTTGGCGATGGGTTTGAGCTCGGGATATTTCGTGCTCACCTGCCCGCCCGAAGATGTGGCGACCTCTTTGGTGAGTTTTTCGACAGGTTTCAAAATGCCGCTTGTAGCGACCCATGCGAAGATCAGACAGCACAGGATATCCAAAAGCAGAAACCACACGATGGTGGGAAGCGCGTCGACGAAATACTCTATCTCCGAAGAGAGGGGAAGCCCGATGCGCACGAGCGCGCCTGCGGGCGCGCCGCCTGCGGCGCCCTCCGTCCGAAAACAGTAGTAGACCATGTTCTCGCCTACCGTTTTGCTGCGGCGGACGGAAAATCCCTCGCCTTCCGCAATGGCGGCGATCACTTCGCTCCTGTCTTCGCGCGTTTCCCCTTCCACCTCGGCGGCGCTGTCCGCAACGACGGTGCCGTCCGCGCTCATATAGGTCACGCGCGACGCGTCCAGCCTCTCCGCCAGTTTTTCCGCCTCCGCCTGCGTAAAGGGCGCGGAAACATCAAAAAAATTACCGTATGTTTTCAGCTGTTTTTCAGCCGATTCCACCGCACCGCGGTAGAAAACGTCGGTAAACAGCAACGAAAGAATGAGTATGCCCAGCACCGTCACCGAAAGCGTGACGATCAGAATCCTCTTTCTCATGATAAAACCTCGACGATCCCTCGTCTCCCGCGGTCCGCCCGCGGGGCTGTATTGACAAAAACGCCGCGCCGTTTTCAAACGGCGCGGCGGGGCGTTGCCTTTTCTCTGCAAACGCCTTTGCGCCGCGGCAAGACGTTTTCTGACCCGCCGCGCCCGCTTTCTGCGGGCGCGGCGGCAAGATTATTCTTTATAAACAAATTTATATCCGACGCCGAACACCGTTTCGATGTAGTCGATGCCGAGTTTTCTCAGCCGCGCGACGTGGTTGTCGACGGTGCGCGTTTCCCCTTCGTCGTAACCCCAGACGGCGTTGAGGATGTTTTCGCGGGTGAGCGCTTTTCCCTCTTTCTGCATGAGGTATTTGAGAAGGTTGAATTCCTTGTTATTGAGTTCCAGTTTGACGCCGCGAAGGGTCGCCGTCATCGTCTCTTCGTTCAAAGAGAGATTCCCGCGCACGAGCGAAGCGTTGCCCGAAGAGCGGCGCAAAAGCGCATTGACGCGCGCCGTCAGTTCCAGAACGCCGAACGGCTTTGCGATGTAGTCGTCCGCACCGAGATTCAGCCCGCGCACCTTGTCCGTCTCCTGACCGAGCGCGGAGAGCATGATGACGCCCACGGACGGGTGCGTCTGCTTGATCTTCGCCAGAACGTCCAGCCCGTTGCCGTCGGGGAGCATGATGTCCAGAAGGGCGACGGCGGGCGGGTCTTTTTCCGTTGCCTCGTTGAACGCCGCGATCGTTTCGAAACAGTCCACCGAAATGCCGGACATTTCCAGCGCGCATTTCACGAGTTCGCCGATCGTCTTGTCGTCTTCGAGAAGATAAACTTTCTTTTCCATATCCTTTTATCCTCCGCACACCATTGTAACACGGCGGCGGGATTTCGTCAATCGCATGCGGAACAAATCGCCCGCGCGCGGGACAAGCGCGTGCTTTTTCCGCGAAACGGCAGGTCAGTCAAACGCGTGCGCGACGTATGTGAGGTGATCCGCCGCACGTTCGAGGTTGCCGACGAGGTTGATGAACACGCCGCTCGATTCGGGCTTGCATTTGCCCTCGTTCAGCCGTTTGATGTGATCGTTGATGATCGCGCGGCGGGAGTTGTCGATCTCCTCTTCCGTCGCGTCCACCGCTTTGAGGGCGGTGATGTCTTTGTTGTCGAACACTTCCAGCGTGTTCTGATAAAGATCGGTGATCTTTTCGTACATCTGTTCGAGGGAACGGATGACGCCTGCGGAAAACTCGATGCCGTCGCGCTTGCAGTTTCTCGTGTATTTTGTGATGTTGTCGGCAAGTTCGCCGATCCTGAGAATATCCCCCGTCGCGTGGTGAATGGCGGAAATGGTCTTTTCGTCCTCCGTCATCACGTCGGTCGACGAGATCTTAATGAGATAATCGACGATCTGGCGCCCCGTTTCGGCGACTTTGCCGTTGATCTCTTCGACTTTTGCCTTCGCGCTTTCATCCCCTTCCAGGAACGCCTTGAACGCCGTATCCAAAGACTCCATGGCAAGCCCCGCCATGATCGCCGTTTCCTTGTTCGCCTGCGCGATCGCGATGGAAGGCGTACCGAGGAAACGTGCATCGAGCAGCGTCGCCGCGGGTTTGCCCGCCGCTTTCACTCCGCCTGCGGCCGTCTTTTTGTCGCGGATGACCGTCGTGGCGATCTTCACAAATACTTTCGTAAAGGGCAGGAAGATGATGGTGCAGATGACGTTGAAGAAGGTGTGGAACATCGCGACCCGCGTTTCGGGTGCGGTAAACCATCTTGCGAGCGTCATGTCCATGAACGAAGGCCAGCAGAGCAGGAAGATCGTAAAGATGACCGAGCCGAACACGTTGAACATGAGGTGGATGAGACTTGCGCGCTTGGCGTTGGTGTTCGCGCCGATAGACGACAGGATCGCCGTGATGCAGGTACCGATGTTGCTTCCGAGAATGAGAAAGAGCACGTCGTTGCCGCCGTTTCCGATGGTCATGCCCGATCCGACCATGACGATGACGATGGACGTGACCGCCGAGCTGGACTGCACCAGCGCGGTAAAGCCCACGCCGATGAGAAGGAGCAGGAAAGGATTTCCGACGCTCTGCAAAAATTCCCTGAATTTCAGGCTGTCGCGGAAGATCTCCATCGCGCCCGACATACATTCAAGGCCCAAAAATACGAGCCCCAGCCCCGCGAGCATGAGCCCGACCGTTTTGACCTTTTCGTTTTTGGAGAGCATCTCCATGAAAACGCCCAAGCAGGTGAAAACGGTGATGAAACCGATAAAATTGAACGCCTGCAAAGAGGCGATCTGCGCCGTGATCGTGGTGCCGATGTTCGCGCCCATGATGATCGCCGTTGCCTGATACAAGGACATGAGCCCGACGTTGACGAAACCCACGACCATGACCGTGGTCGCCGACGAGCTCTGAATGATCGCCGTCACGCCCGCGCCGATCCCGACGCCCGCAAGGCGGCTTTTGGAAGTTTTGTCGAACCAGCGGCGCAGTTTGTTCGTCGCGAGACGCTCGATGTTGTCCGACAGGATCTTGAATCCGAGCAAAAACGCGCCCAACCCCGCCAAAAGTTCGATGAATGACCAGAAATACTGCATATTTCTCTCCCTCAGTTTTTCATCCGTTTATAAGTTACATTGCCATTTTAAGGGAAAGTTGTATAATACAGTTGTAAAATTTGTAATAAATTTGTAATATTTTTGCCTTCGTCGGTGATATGCTTCGTTTTTACACTTTATCTATTTCGGCTAAATTTATTATACGTTTCTTTTTTTGTCTCGCATATTCCAGTGTTTTATAAGCCCCGCCCCAATTATGATTTACATACGAAATGATCATGTCTGACCAGTCAACCATAAATTGGTTTCGCCTGCAAATAGAATATTTATATGGCGTGTTTTTTATAGGCGGTATTACTATACCATCATAAAGATTGCTCTCTTCAATACTTTTTAACTTGTTCCAATAATTGACCCCCACATAAGGCGTAACAAAAAAGGAATTTATGTTTATTTCTTTTTCTTTCAGTTTTTTTACAACTTGTGCGCATAGTAAATCAAATTTTCCGTATCCGCCACAATAAAAAATCGTCTTTTTTTGCACCGATATACTTTCGTATATGACTTTCTTTATTTGTTCTTTTAGTTTTTCGGTCGCATTGATTTCCCTGTGTCCCACAAAAACAACAACCATAAACCTCTCCTTTTCATGAAACTCCACGAATATTTTACCTGATTGCCATATAAATGTCAATAATCGTGGAACTCCGCGAGAAGAAAAAATCGGTATTGTCTATAATTTTTCACGGAAAATCATCAAGGAGTTCCGTGAATCATGAAACTGAACGAAGCGATCGTACAGAGGATAGAGGAGATCTGCCGCGAAAAAAACATCTCCGTATGCGGGGCGGCGCTCGGCGGCGGAAAATCCCCTTCCGCCCTCTACGACCTCGCCAAAGGGCGCACGCAATGCCCGAAAGTCGTGACCATTCAGCGGTTTTGCGAGGGCGCAGGCATTACCCTTGCCGAATTTTTCGACGACGCCCGATTTGACGACATCGAAGACTGATTTTTGATCGCGCACCGGTTTTTTCAGAAACGCCCGTTATTTGCGAAGGCTTGCCGCTGAACGTCTCTTGCCTGCGCAGTTTTTTGCTGAACGTCAGATTTGTTTGCACGCGCGCATTGCCTGTAAAAAACGATCTCGCCCGCACTCTTGCAGGCTTTTTGCTGCCGTTCGCCGCCCCGCGGGCAAACCCGCGGGGCGGCGAACCTGTTTTTTACGGCAAACCCGTTTTTTATGGCGTACCCATTTTTTTACGGCGTACCCATTTTTTTACGGCGTACCCGTTTTTTGCAGCGGTCAGTTCAGCTTTTTATGTTCGCCCGTGACGGAAAAGATGATCC
>CALVSU010000072.1 GCA_944359385.1 uncultured Clostridia bacterium
ATAATTCGCGTCTTCGACCGTCGCGCGCGCGGTATATTTCCCCGCGTTTATTCCCGCGCCGTAAACGGTCAGCACCCGCGCTCCGTCCTCTCCGACGCCGTCCGCCGAAGCGGCGGGCAAATGTTCTTCCCCGTCATAGGTAAAGGTGTTTCCGCTCCATTCGAGCGTCACTTCATAAGGGGTGATGACCACCCTTCTTTCTCCGTTGCCCGTTGCCGCGACATATTTTTCCGCCGCATCGCCCGTGAACGAAACTTTGATGAGATAACTCCCCGCGTCGCGCACGCTGTTTTGCGAAAGGGAATAACCGATCACGTCGCCTCCCACTTCCTGACCGCCGTCCAGCGTGCAGGAAACCGTTTTGTCCGTGCCGCTGTAGACCAGCTCGCCGCCTTCGGGAATATCCCATGTAAATGTGACGGGCTTTTTGGCGATCGACAGGCTTACGGACGCCTCCCCCTCGCTCGTGAGCGAGGTGACCGTGTCCGAATATGCGGTCACTTTGACCGCGTAAACGCCGCTTTCGGAAGGAGACGGCGTGCCGAGCGCATACGTGTTTTCACCCGCACTGGATACGCCGCCGCCGCCGCTCCATTCGTATCGGAAAGAGATGCCCTCTGCGGCGGAGACCGCCTCGGCGCTCAGCGAAACGCTGTCGCCGTATGTGAACGACGTCACGCCGCTCTCCGAACGCAATTCCACCGAAGGCGCGTCTAACGACCACTCGGGATAGATCGTGACCGAAGAAACCCCTTCGCCGAGTACGGAAGAGAGAGAAGTCAGTTCTTTTTTCAGCCCGTCCCCCTCCCTGTATTGCCAGGACAGGGTAAATCCTGCCCTTTCGGGAATTTCGAGAAGGGTATCGGCAAGGCTCTTCACCGTATAACGGTAGGGAAGCGTCCTGTCGGGCAGAACGGTCTGCCCGTAACTTTCGTCCGTTTCATATTTACTGTCGTTGTCGGCGCCCAGCGAAACGGTATAGATCTTTTCAAAGCGCACGGCGACGTTGCCGATGCTCTCGCTGAGTTTTTTGCCTGCAAGCGGCGCGCCCGAAGCGTCGCAAAGTTCGCCCGCGATGCAGCCCTGCATATTCTCATAGCTCCAGTGCAGGTCCTGCGCATCCGTCTTGTCCGTATGCGCGAGATAAGGATACGCCGCGGCATATTCTTCCGCGTCGAAGATCTCCCCTCTTACACCGAACCATGTGGGCAGGACTTCGCCGTCCACGATATCATAGGCGCGGCTGTCGTAGCCGAACGTGACATAGATCTCGTTTTCTTCAAGACCGCAGGGATAAGTATTTGCCGCAAGGGAGAAAAGCGCATCCTCCGCCGCGGCGTTCCCCGTATGCCCGTAAAACACCTCTTTGAGCGCATCCACGTTCTCCTTGTCCGCATAGACGGACACGCCGCCCCCGAAAGAAGAGAGCGCGGCGATATTTTCGAGCGCCACGTCCGCGCCGCAGTCGAAGCGAACAGCGGAAACCCCCTCCTCGGTAAAGACGGAGCAGTCGAAAGACACGACTTGCTTGCCGTTGAAAGTCTCGGGAACGACGACGGTGCCTCCCCTGCCTTTGAGCACGCCGCTCACCGCATAGGCGTCTTGGTCTTCGAGGTAGGTATACACGAGCGTCCTTACGCCGCCGACGCCCTGACCGAAAAAGCCTTTCACGGACAGGAATCCCGCATACAACACGCACGCCGCCGCCAGCAGGGCGCAGATGCAGATCGCCGCGCCGCTTTTGAATACGCGTCTGAACTTTGCGGCATACAGCGCGGAAGCAAGCACACTAAGGCACGCCAACGCGTGGAAAACGATCCAGCAGACCGACGCCGCGCGTGTGACGTACGTCGTCTTCCCGCCGCTCATATCGACGAGCGCGGTGAGGCAGATGAGAAGCGCCGCACCCACGAGATAGACGACCACCTCTGCGATCGAATATCTGTAACGGAAATTGGAAAGCAGAATGCCCGCCGCAAACAGCACGTCGAGCGCGAGCAATACGGAGGGACAGACGAAATGCCTGCCCGCGAACCCGCCCGCGCCGAGAACGGCAAGGACAAAGATATCTGCCGCCGCCGCAAGGATACAGCTCACAAAGAGCACCCATTTCGGGCTTTTGATCCTCTTTGCGGTCAATACGGAAGAATGTGCAGTTTCACCCATACGATCTTAGCTCCTCCTCTCTTACTTTTGCACCTTGCGCGGGCTTGCAAGATAACCGTATTCTTCGAGATCCACCTTGTTGAATACGTATCTGTCGCTGCCGAGGACGAAGAGCAGGACGTCCTCCTCCTCGAAACAGAGTTTTTGCTTTTTCAGATATCTGAGCCGCGTGCCGAGCGAAAACATCTGGGCATAGCGGCGGTATCTCTTCTTTGCGTTTTCCTTCGCCGCACCGCGCGCCGCGCCCGCTTCATGGCAGAAAGAACAGACGCGCCCGTGCATCTTTTCGAGGGAGAAAGACCTGCCGCAGCAGTCGCAGACCGCCGTTTCCGCCTTGTCGATGAGGGTCATTTTATCCCGCGCGAACGCGAGGCGGGGCGTGTATTTTCTGACGCCGTAGGCGTCGCGGAAGACGACCTCGGGATACGGGCAGTCCTTGCACTTGCGCACGGGGTCTTCCTCCGTGCCCAGGTTTTCCGTCTCCGCGAAGCATACGATCCTGCCGCAGCCGTTCGGCACGCGCGGGTTTTCGCTGCAGGTCATTTTCGTGAGATGCCTCGAAAATTCGCCGTATTCCAGGATCTCCTCCGCCTGTTCGTCGGTAATGTTCAGATCGTCCGCCGTCGGGTCGATGTAGACGGAGATCTCTTCTTCCGTGCCGTCGTCATGCTTCTTGATGTAGAAAATGCGGTTGTTCTCGATGAGCGTTCCGCCGCCGCAGTTCGCGCAAAACAGCGTAAGACTGCCGTTGAGCCCCGACATCGCCCGCAGAACGGGCTTCCCTTCCGAACTGACTACGTAGGAAGAGTTCATCCACCGCACGTGCGAAATGCCGAGCGTGCTCACGGAAGTGCATTCCAGCTTCACGTTGTCGTGCGAAACTTTCTCGGTGAGTTCGGAAACGATCTTCTCGTCCGCGCTGTTGCCGAAATACAGACAGCTCGTAAAATCCGCCCCCCTGATCTTCCCGTAGAGCAGATTTCCGAGCGCGTCGAGCACGGCGTCGATGGTCTCGGACGCGTCCGAGTTGTCCGTTTTCTGTTTTTTGCTGCCCGTGACGGCGGGAATGACCTCGTAGAGGTATTCGTCCACCTTGCGCGCCTCTTCTTCGGCGAGCGGGGCAAGGCTTCTGCCGCGCTTGCGGAAATACACCTTCGCGAGGACGGGAACGGTCGCGCCCGTGCCCCCGCTCAGCTCGATGCGCAGGGATACGCCGTAGAGGTCTTCCACCCCGTCTTCCGCGCTTCCTTCCGAGATCTGCACGGAAGGAAGATGCGGATAAAACTTCTCCGCGATAAGCGTGAGCGCGCCGAGCGTCTTTTTCTTCTCCTCTTCGCTCACTTCGCGCGCGCTCTGTTTGTATTCGAGGAGGGAGTATTTCTTGTGATAGCTCGCCGCGACCTGCTCGATGAGGTTGAGCCAGACCGCCGTGCCGTCGTCGTAATGCTCTCCGCGGAGTGCGGAAAACCACGTGGCGCCTTCCGACGTCATGCCCGCGCCCAGATCTTTGCCGCCCTGCAGGTTGAGCCCCTTGCCCGTGCCCGAATATTCGAACACATACGCATCGGTGACGATCTGCCTGCCGTCCGCGCTTCTGACGATCTCCTCGGGCACACATCCGCCCGCGACCAGCTTCGTGATGCTGTCGAACGCCTTTTCGTACTCCTTTCCTATGATGATCTTCGCCATGTTACTTCCTCGCTTTGCCTGCCTTATCCATATCGAGGATGGTCTTGATGTCGGCTACTTTCGCCGCTTCCGCACGCAGGTTTTTACAGAAGCCCTCCCCCTTGTCGTGTTTGAAATCCCACGCCGCGCGGATATACGTCGCGAACGTGCGGGCAACGATGGGCCGTATCCTTCCGTCTCTGTGGCTCGCCGCGCATACGGGGCAATCCGCCTCCCACTTCTCGTCGAAACGGATGATGTGCGGCTTCGGGTAGCAGGACGCGTATTCGCAGTCGGAACATTTTTCGATCGCCTTGCCGCCTATGTCGATGCGGCATTTGGGCATGCAGTAGGTGTTGTTGCAACTCTCGCAGAGGATCATCAGATCGTTGTCGCTCGTGTTCCTGTCCTCCGCATACTTTCTGAGCGCGGGGCACTTGCCCGCCATTTCGGGCGTCTTGAAAAACGCGCAATGCGAGAGCGCGCAGATCTTGCGGCAGTATACTTTCCTGTCGCCCGCGTCGCCGCTGTTGCACATGATCCCCTTTCCGTCGTTGTTGACGGACATACACAGATACCCTTCCTCCGTGACCGAACGGGCAAACACCGAATCGCACACTTCGCACTTGAAGTCGTACACGCTGATCTCTTCCATGCGCGTGCCGCGCTTGTCCGCTTCGCGGCACTGCGGCGTCTGGGAACAGAACAAGTCGTCGTCCCGCTTGCGCTTTTCGTAATCTTCCTGCGAATACAGTTTGACGTTGCCGCAGACGTTGCATCGGACAGTGACCATGCGCTCGTTGTTGCTGCCCGCGATGATGGTCGCGTCGCCGCTGTTGCTCGACATGAGCCCGATGCGCGAAAAATACATGAGTACGTACCCTTCCAGCATATTCATGTCGGCAAGGGAATAGATGCGCACGTTGTTTTTCTGACCCAAACGGAAAATGCGCCCGATGCGTTGGTCCATCGCGAGCGGGTCGGGCGTGACCTGGAAATTGATGATGATGTTCGAATCCTGCAAATTGACGCCTTCGGTGAACGCGGCGTCTTTCACGATGAGAACGGCGTCGCTCTTCTTCTCAAACGCGGCGACGGTGCCTGCCTTGTCTATCGCCGTTCCGACAAGGATGCGCGAAGCAAATTCCTTTTCCGCGCGCAGCCTGCTCTCGAACAGGTCCGCCACGCTCTCCTCTCTTTTGCGTTCATAGTCGAAAAACACGAGCACGCGCGCGTCTTTATGCGCGCGAAGAAGCTCTTTCGCCTTTTCGAATTTGTGTTCGAACGCGTCCGTGCCTGCATAGCGGTAAGGCACGATCTGCGCCGTCACTTCCTGCGGAAGTTCGCGGAACTGTTCCCAATAATAGGCGCCCGAACCTACCTTCGTGAAAATGGGCGGCTCCATGCCGATCTTATTGATGATCTTGCTGGAGATCATCTCCGCATACGCCTGCCGCACGGGACGGTTGCCGCGCACTTCGTCTATGTATTTCTCCAACGACATAGCCCTGCCGCCGCAGACGACCGCCTTTTCCCCGTACAGACCGCCGCAATCGATCTTCAGCGGCTCGCCGTTCAGCCCCGTCGTGTCGATGACGGACGGGGCGTCCTTCATCGGGAAAAACAGGTAATTGACGACCGTCTTCGTCTTGGAAAGGAGGTTGTTCGGCTGGCGGATCATGATGGAGCGCAGAACGCCGTTATGATAGGCGTTCGCGACCGCTTCGGTCACCCTCGAACGGATGTCGGGATATTCGCGCAGAAATTCGTTCACGATGACGGACTTTTCCCCTTCCGTCTTGGAAGAAAAGCCCCTCTCCCCTTTCTTTGCGAGATATTCGTTGAATTTCGCATGGTAGTTGCCCGTCACTTCCAGCAGCTTGACCTTTTTGATGAACTCCATGACGGTCGTCGCGCCGCGGCAGACGTGCTCTTTATAATATTTTTTCTCCTTGTTGTACTCGGCGGTGCGGTTCTTGTCTTCTTTTTCGTCGAAGTCCGCAGGATTTCCGCCCTTGCAGCGGATGAAATACCAGAGGCGGAACATATGCTCCAGGTTGCCCGAATGCGGCGTCGCCGAAAGCAGGAGACAATAGGTCATGTTCGCCTTTTTCTTGGTCTCCATCATGAGGGAAAGCAATTTCATCGCCTTGGCATATTTTCCCTCTTCCGCGCAGAGATGGTGCGCTTCGTCCACGACGATCACGTCGAAGAGCAGTTTCGCGGTCTCCTCCGGCCACTTGACGAAATCTTCCGTCTTTACGATCATCGGGCGCACGGGACGCAGGAAGGACACCGAGCTTTCGCACTCCACCGCGCTGATGTCGATGTCCGCGCCCATCGTCTGCAGGACGCCCTTGCCCAGCCCGAACCTGGTTTCCAAAACGTCCAGCCAGCTCGCGTACACCTGTTCGGGAACCACAAGCAGGAGCGACCGCACTTTGTCGCGCACGGCGAGCTCGCTCAGGACGACGCACGCCTCGAACGTCTTTCCGCTCCCCACGACGTCGGCAAGAAGCCCGAAGCCGCGCAGTTCGCGCAGGAAAGAAAGCGCCGCTTCGCGCTGATGCTGCAGGATCACCCCGTCGTTGAATCCCTGCACGACCTTGATCCCGTACTCTGCGCCCTGTCCGCGTTTATACTTCATCGGGTCTATTTTCAGCATGGAAAAATCGTCGTAGCGATCCAGTTCCTCCACGACCTTGTTCATCTCCGCGATCCTGCCGTCGTATGCCTCTTTGGTATCCGAAAGCCTGTTGCGCTGCTGATCTTTGTCGAACGCTTTGAGCTCCACGTCGATATGAAAATCTTTCTTGCTCATATTTGCCCCTTCTCTCAATCAAACTCCTGCATGACAAAATTGTCGACGATGCCTTCGAAACGGATCTCCACGTCGCGCGCGGGCACGTTCACGATCGGATATCCCGTCGAATAATCGGAATTGCCGTACTTGTCGATATAGCGCACCTGAATGCTGCCCCTGTTGCGGTCCGTTTCGTTTCTGATCGTCGGCGTCGCGATCCCCTCGGGATCGAGCAGCACTCCCTCGGTAAAGCCCAGCCTGCCCTGCAATTCCACCCGTCTGCCGCGGTAGTAAAAGCGTATTTTCGCGCCGCCCTCGCCCGAGACCACTTTCAGACCGATGTGCTTTTCCGCCATGCGCCGCCGTTCCGTATCCTTGTTTTCGCCGATCAGCAGATACTGTACGGAATTTTCCGTGTAATATTGACCCCGCGCGAGTTTGCCCGCATATTTGCGGCGGGAGATCTCCTCGCGCGTTATGATGGTGGAATAGATCTCTTCGTCGCGTATTTCGCTGACGTTCCCATTGTTGCCGAACCATGCGGGCTCAGTATGAAAATACGTCTCCTCCTTCGGCAGGGCTTGCCCTTTGTCTGCAAAGATAGAGAGGAATTTTTCGTAACCGAGGCCGTTCCCGACCGTATCCACGCTCATCCACGTCGCATACGAAAGGGCAATGACCGTCTGCACGTCGTAATTTTTGAGCGCGACGATCGCCCCGCCCACGGCGGGCGCGTATGTCGAATCCTCGAAGGAAAGGATGGTGAACCCGTCGTTCTTGTTTTTCCAGTCGTCAAAAGTGTAAAATTCGATCCCTTTGCGCTTTTTTGCGACTTCCTTTTTGATATATTCGAATACGGAATAGGTCTCCACCAGCCCGCCCGAAAGAAACACTTTGGAAACGCCCGCGTTTACGGGTCTTGCGAGCTCTTCGAGAATGTAATCGACGATCTTGCGTGCGACCCCGTCGCCCGCGGCGACGCCGATACAGCCGCAGAATTCTTCCCTCGTAAGCTTTCTCTGTATGTACAGATCGCGGCTGACCGCCACGGGCACTCCGCCTTCGAAGACGCTCCCCTCCCGCAAAGGCATGCTCAGGATCATCTTCGCCTTTTTGATGTCCTTCATGAAGAGGTACTGTTTGGAATGCAGTCCCTTTTCCTGAATGTGTCCTTCCGTTCCGTAGGAAGGCGTGCCCACCGTTTCACGTTTGTGGATACACCCTTCTATATATGCCGCGACGGCGTCGTCTATGTCGTTGCCGCCCACGTTGCAGGGCGGCAGGTGACCGTCCGCGCCGTCCACAACGAGCTTGCCGTTCTGCAAAAGACTGGCTTTGACGACCGAGATATCCTCTTCGCCCATATCGAAGACGAGCAGGCTCTCTCCCTTCGCGATCATGCCGCGCTGAAACGCGTACATACTCAGCGCCTTCGTCGACGAAAGCACTTTGAAGGGCGGCGCGCCGAACGCCCGCTGCGCAAGGCGGGTCATCTCTTCTATGTACGCCTTCCCCGTCCTCGACGGATGCACCAGCGCGATGCGCGGGTTGCGATCAAAGGAGACTCCCTTTTCCGACGAAAGGCGCGCGACCCGCTCGTAGACCATGTTCCGCGCGTACACGAAAAAGTCCTCGCACACCGAAGCGGGCGTCTTGCCCTCCACGCGAAAGGTCATCTCCTCTTCCACCATCTCGGAAAAATCGGAAAGCATTTTGCGGCGCACGGGAAAATAAAATTTCGGAAAATCGTTGCCCTGAAAATACGCCTTGCTGTTTTTTTTCTGTATGTTCTTGTCGGGATTCGCCAGAAGCAGCGAAAGAAGCGACTTGATCTTGACGACCGTAACGAAAGACTTTTCTTCCCCTTTCTCCACGCCGTCGCCGAACAGCCACATACGGCGCGCGGTGTCATAATATGCGATCGCGGGAAGCGCCACCTGCGTCATCAATCCTTCTTTCATCAGTTTACCGTAAGACACGCCCTCTTCGCTTTCGTAAGCGAAAGCGATCTTCAGGGTATCGCTCCCGAGGTCCAGCCCGACGTTCAGAATCACCGACATATCACCTGATTTCCCCTCTGCTTGTTTATTTTTTTATTGTACCATATTTCGACAAAAAACGCAATAAGAAAATTGCAATATCCGTTGAAACGCCGCTTGAAATTTTAACCTGTTCCACAACAATGCCAT
>CALVSU010000073.1 GCA_944359385.1 uncultured Clostridia bacterium
GTCTGGCACGTGGGCAGGCTCGCCGTGCTGAGACAATTCCGCCAAAAAGGCGTGGGCGCATTCGTCCTTGCCCGCGCAGAGGACGAGATACGCCTGAGAGGCGGAAGATCGGTCGAACTTTCCGCACAGCTTTCCGCCCGCGGCTTCTATGCCGCCTGCGGCTATACCGCCGCAGGCGAAACGTACGAGGAAGAGGGAGTGCCCCACATCGCCATGCGCATAGACCTCTGAACCTCATACCGCCGCGGCACCTGCCAAACCCGCCGCGACAAACGCGGCGGGTTTGGCGCATGACACGCGGCATATTCGGTCCGTCGGGCGCATTTTCCGTCTGCGCAGCGGGCAAGGGTGTCCGTCTGCACGACCGGCGCGGGCCGTCCTGAAATTATGTCGCTTTCATCAAAAGACGAGAGCCGCCCGCAGGGAAATCCCTGCGGGCGGCTCCTTTTTTCGATAAATATTACAAAAACAAATTGGTACACGTGGAACGCAAATTTTTTATTCTATGCGCCATAACAACTCTGTTTGCACAATTACTTATATTTGTAATATTTTGGTTTTCCGTTGCTGTCCTTTGTTCACATCAGCGCCCGACCCGAAGAAGAGTCGATGACAGTGAAGAGTTCGACCATTTTGCCCGTTCTCGCGTCGATATAGGCGTAATATTCGCTGCCCCCGTGCGTGCCGTTGATCTCGTAGGCGAGCGTTTCCTCCCCTTCGACGGGGATGAGCGCAAGCCTGACGCCGTTCAGGTCCATCCTGCTCGCCGCCGCGCGCTCGATCTTGCTCTTGGAAAGCGTCGGCGCGGGAATGTCGCGGACGGTGTGGTTCATGAGATAGGAATGCGCTTCCAGCCCCGTGACGACGCCGCGCTCTTCGCAGACTTTGACTTTGACGAGGTCGTTGTAGCAGACCACGCCGCCCTGCACATAGGCGAAGTTGATGTCGCAGGCCGTTCCCGATTCGCTGACCCAGACTGCTTCCAGCCCTTCGTAACCGAGCTTTGCAAGAAAGGTCTCGGCGACGCCGATGCAGGCATGCGCGTCGAAATTGTGCGCGCCGCAGTCTTTATAACTGTCGAGGAGCATGAGTTTTCCGCCCTGTTCGGTCATCTGCGCGAAATACCTGTCCCCCGTTTCCGTGCGGAATTCAAGAGAATACGCCGCAAAGCCCTTCATTTCCGTCCTGCCGAGAAGTCTGAGCTCCGTCACCTTATAATCGGCAAAGATGCTGCGTGCCGTCTCTTCGATCTCCTGCTCCGAACATTTTGCAAGCCCCTTCAGTGCGGCGGCCTGACCGCTCTGCGCGCCTGCCGCAAACGGACCGTCGTAGATCATTTTCGGCGTTTCGATGGTGTCGTTTTCGAGCGTCTTGAAACGCTCGGCAAAACCGCCCTCTTTGAGCACGTCGTCGATGTTCTTTTCCTTCGAATTTGCGATGACGTTGCCCAGCTCCTCTTTGATCTTGTGCGTCGTTTCGTACATATATTCGATGACCGCCTGCTCTTCGTCCGTGATCTCCCCGCCGAGCGCGAGCTTGTTGAGGAGTTTTCTCGAATAGTCGCCCACCCTGTTGACGAACGAAGTCAGGTTTTCCGTGTCGTGCGCGTCAACGGGGAAGGATTGCAGACAGCTCTCCGCCAGTTCGCTTTCGACGAGGATGTCGGTGAACACCTTCTGCATCTCATAATTGCCCGTTGCGACGCGCGCTTTGGAAAGGTTGACGTCCATGTTTTCCACGAGCTCGGAAAGCTCGTAGACGGAACTCTGATAGCCGTTGTAAAGATCCGCCTTTGCTTCCGTGAGGTCGAAATACCCGATGGTCACGACCGCGCCAAGCGCAAGAACGGCAATACCCAGAGAGATGACCGCCGCGAGCCAGCCGCCGAATCCGGGCGTGCGGCCGCGTTCCTCTTTGTCCTTCTTTTCCGCCTTGCGGGCGCGTTTTTCATCGCGTTTTTCTTCGCGCGCCTTTTCCATGGCTGCTTTTTCCTGCTTTTTCTCCGCTTTCCGCTGTGCGGCTTCCAGCCTCTCCTTCGCGCGTTCCTCTTCCCGTTCGACGGCGGCGCGGACGCGCGCTTTTTCCTCTTCTTTTGCGGCTTCGCTGCGCTTTGCGAGCGTTTCCACCTTTTCGGCGCCGCTGGATATGCTTTCTCTTTCCTTTTTCATCTCACTCCCTCCTTAAATCGCAAAGACGTGCTTGCCGATGGTCGTGACCGTTTCCCGCGAAAAGATCCACGAACTCGTCGCCGTGACGGGATTGTAATAATACAGGCACCCGTACGTCGGATCCCAGCCGTTCATCGCGTCTTTCGCCGCGTTGATCGCCGTCTGATTGGGCGTCAGGTTGATCTGCCCGTCATCCACCGCCGTGAATGCTCCCTTCTGATAGATCACGCCCGAAACGGTGTTGGGGAAACTCGGGCTCTTCACCCTGTTGAGCACGACCGCGCCGACCGCGACCTGCCCCTCGTATACTTCGCCGCGCGCCTCGCCGTAGATACAGCGTGCGAGCAGGTAGACGTCCGAACTCGTGTAGCCGTTCGTGCCGCTTGTACTGCCGGAACTGCCGCCCGCGTTCGCCGCTTCGTTCATCATGCCCAGCGCCTCAAAGGTCTTTTTGCCCACGATGCCGTCCGCCGTCAGACCGTTTTTCTGCTGAAACCGCACGACCGCCTTTTTCGTCTGCGAACCGTAAATGCCGTCGACCGAACCCGTGTAATACCCCCAGCGTTTGAGCTTGGTCTGCACCGTTCTCACTTCGCTGCCCGTACTGCCCTGTTTGAGCACGGCGGCTTCTTCCGCCATGCCCCAGGCGATCTCGCCCGTCGCCGCGTGCCTCTCCGCCGCAAACGCCGCGCCTACGGAAAGCGCCGCCGCCAGAGAGAGCGATACCGCCAGAATTTTCAACGATTTTTTCATTTTCTCCTGTCCTCCGATAAATCTTTCGTTTTCCCGCCGCCCGCGCGGATCTCCCGCGCACGGATATGCCGTTTTGCAGACATGTCTTCCACCGTTTTTACGGGTAAATCTCTTGCTCACGGATATGCCGTTTGTGCAGACGAGTCTCCCGCGCACAGATATGCCGTTTATGCGGACAAATCCCCCGCTCGCGGCGGCGCTTTTCTTTTTTCGTCGGACAGAAAGGTTCTAATCCGAGAAAAAATTCTCTATGATCTCCAAGATGCGCGAACGGTAACGGATGCTCTCGCCCGTCGCCGATCCCGAAAAACAAAGGGGCGGATAGACAACGCACCACCAGTTGTCGCCCGTGCCCGTGCCCAGTTCGACGATCAGCGCGTCATATACCCCCGCTTCCAGCGTCACGCCGTCGTATACGCGCGAAGGGAACTCTTCCCTTCTCACCTCCGCGTGCGACGTATAGGAAAAGCCGTTCTCGGCGAGCACTTCGTCTGCGACCTTCTCGATCTCGGAAAGAGACGCTTCCAGCGCCCCGATCGCCTCTTCCTTGCTCTCGCACGACGCCGCAAGCGGCATCAGATATTCCACGATCGCTTCCTTTACTTCGTATTTGATCGCCTGGTCCTGCGCGGAATTGGAGTTGGCGCGCACGTGCATCCGAAGATAGGCGGACGTTTCGTCCGTTCCCCCTTCGGCACACACCGCCGCCGTCAGAATTATTATGAATAATAAAACAAAAAGTATACAGTATTTTTTCATGCCTTTTGCCCCTGATGATTTTCCCCTTTTATTGCCGCCGCTGAAAGAATTTATACTTTTACGCAAAAAAAAGCAGGGCTTTTTCTGCCCTGCCGCTTTTTCGGTCTTCTTTTTATCTTTTTTCCTTCGCCCGACGCGTTTTGTCCGCCGCGCCGCCTGTTTCCTTTTCGTTTGTGCGCACCGTCTCCTTCTTCCGTGCGGATTGCTCTTTTCCTTCCGCCTGCGCGCACTGTCCTTTTTCAGGCGCTTTTTATGCAAACGATTTATTTTTCCCGCTCCGCGTTCCTTGCCGCGCGCTTTGCCGCCGCCCGAAGGGCAAACAGCGCCGCGAGATACACCGCGAGCACAATGCCCGCGATGATGAGAAAGATCCCGCCGAAAAGCGGCTTTTCGGGCTTTGCGACGAACAGATAGACGGCAAGCGCCGCAAACATGATCTCGATCACGACAAAAGGCGGCGTCAGCCCCGCGATCATGCTTTTGTACCTCGCGCGCGCCGCGTCTTCCCTTTCGCCTGCGGTTCCGCCCGCCGCGTTTTCCCTGTTGCCTGTGCGCATACGCCCGCTTTCGTTTGCGACTCCGCTCTCCTGCCGGCGCTGTGCGCCGTCTGCAAAAGCCCGCTCTTTCTTATGCGGCATTCCGCCTGCGTTCTGTGGTTTTTTCGCCATGTCTTTCTCCCTTTCATCCCGCCGCCCGCCGTTCGCGGCGGGCGGCGGGATTTCCGACCTTTTTTCAGGCAATGTCACATCGCCGCCGTCTTATAGAAATAATAAAAGGTATCGTCTTCGCCCGCGCGGCGCATGCCCGCCGCAAGGAGCGCGCGTTCGGACGGCGTGTTTTCCTTAAAGCATTTCGCCTCGATCCTTTCGAGGTTGAGTTTGGAAAACGCGTATTCCATCAGCCCGACGAGCGCTTCGCGCGCAAAGCCCCTTCCCTGCATTTCGCGAAGGATGCGCACGCCGATCTCCGCTTCGGCGCGGTAACCGAAGTTGTGCAAGACCGCCTCGCCGATGAGCGCGCCCTCGAAATACACCCCTTCGCGGATCTCCTTTTTCTTGGAAAAATCGCGCAGAGCGTCTTTATAGAACCACGCGTCGGTGAGCTTTTTGGGCGCGTCTTTGCGCCAGTCGTAGCCCCAGTATTTGTTGAGCTCGTCGTCTTTGGCAAGGCGGGCATAGACTGCCGCGTCTTCCTTCGCGATGCCGCAAAGGGTCAGGCGCTTCGTCCGCATTTCGGGAAAATAGGAAAGCGCATCGATCGCCCTGTGCGGCACGAGGTTATACTTGTCCACGAGGCGGCAGGGCAGATATTGCAGTTTGGACTTTCTCAGCCCGAGATCGCCCGCGTCGTCCTCGCGGTTGATATAGCGCACGCCGTCGCAGAATGTCTTTGCGAACATCTGCGCGGTGGCGGGGTATGCGCCGCGGTATTCCCTGAGCGCCTTTTCGATGACGACGACCATCATGTCGCCGCAGCGCTCCCCTACGGAAAGGGAGATCATCTTCCCGCCTGCGCGCATGAATCCGCACACAAGCCCCAATTCTTTGACGTGCGGCATGAGCTCGGCGGCGGCTTTCATCTCCTCCGTCGCGGAAAAGGAATCCTTTTCGGGGCGGGACGCGGCGTACTCTTCCAGAAACGCGAGCGCTTCGGGCAGGTCTTTCTCTTCGTAAACGCAGAAAACGCTGTCGGGGTGCTCCTTGTTGAACTTGTTTACGTGGTTGCGCTGTCCGCTGTATTTTCCGCCCGGATAATTCTTGAAATCGTCCGCTTCATAGAGATAATCCCTCCAGCGGCGGGAGTTGGAAATGTGCAGGTCCGCCCCGTACCTTGCGGCGAGCGTGCACAGTTTTTCCGCGGGCACGTTGGTAAAATGCAGGCGCTCGTTGGTCTCTCGGCAATATTTTTCGAGAGAGTCGAGCGCGCGGGCTTCCGCCTCTTCGTCGTCGCCCGTGAGCGAGAGCGGATAGTGAAAGTACGGCATATTCACGAATTTTTCGCGGATGATGAGACAGCCGTCCGTCAGCGCGTACATCGCGTTCTGGTGGCGGAACCACATAAACAGAAAAGAGAGCGTGAAATTGCTGATCTTCGTTTTCTGATTTCGGTAATACGGGATAAAGCGCGGGATGTCTTCTCTTAAAAGTTTTTCGAATCGCATAGATACCTGTTTGTCAAAAAAAGTCTTTCCCGAATATTATATCACAAAACGCGCGGATTATCAATCGAAAAAACAAAACGGGCGATCTTCAAAAGAAAAGCGCGTACGGTCGCAAAAATGACCGAAAAGAACGCCGCCTTGCACGCGGTACCTGCAAAAACCATGAAAATCGGCAAAAAACAGACAGAAAAAAGCTAATTATTTTTGTTCGAGGCTTGACCGTGCAAAATTTTCATGATATTATGTAAAAAAAGCGGCCGCGGAGTGGTTTTTCCGCGTTTTTGGCTTTTTGAAGGGGGAAACAATGCAATATGCAATACTCGTCGCGCCGTGCGCGGCGGCGGCAGCACTCCTTTTTGCGCTTTTTACGGCAAGAAAGGTGCTGAGAATGCCCGAAGGAGAAAAGGAATCGGGCATTGCCGCCGTCATACGCAAGGGCGCGAACGCTTTTTTAAAGAGACAATACCTCGTGGTATCCGTCTTTTTCGGGTGTATGTTCGTCGTTTTGGGCATTCTCGCGCCGGTGGGGTTCGTGTCGCCGTTCATGCCCTTCGCCTTTCTGACGGGCGGGGCGTTCTCGGGACTTTCGGGCTTTTTCGGCATGAAGATCGCGACGGCGGCGAACGCGCGCACGGCGACCGCCTGCGGCAAAAGCCTCAATAAAGGACTGCGCGCCGCCTTTTCGGCTGGCAGCGTCATGGGGCTGATCGTCGTGGGGCTGGGGCTTTGCGACCTGTCGATCTGGTACTTTCTCCTCAAAGCGTTTTCGGGCATCATGGAACACGACGGTCTGACCGAGGCACAGTTCATCGCGCAGAACATGATCACTTTCGGCATGGGCGCGTCGAGCATGGCGCTCTTTGCGCGCGTGGGCGGAGGGATCTTCACCAAAGCCGCCGACGTGGGCGCAGACCTCGTGGGCAAGGTGGAGGAAAATATCCCCGAAGACGACCCGAGAAACCCCGCCGTCATCGCCGACAACGTCGGTGACAACGTCGGAGACGTCGCGGGCATGGGCGCGGACCTGTACGAATCCTACGTCGGCTCCATCCTCTCGGCGATGGCGCTCGGCGTCGCGGCGGGTCTGGAATACATCGGCGCGCTCATCCCCCTCGGCATTGCCGCGATCGGCATATTCTGTTCGATCATCGGCACTTTCCTCGTCCGCACCAAGGAAAACGCAGACCAGAAAGGGCTCCTGCGCGCCCTGCGAACGGGCACTTGGTTCGCCGCCGCGGCGACGGCGGCGATCTCCGTGCTGTTTGTCTGGCTGGTCATTCCCGACAAGATCGAGATCATCGCCCCCGTGCTCATCGGGCTGGCGGCAGGCGTGCTCATCGGGTTTTTCACCGAATTTTTCACGAGCGCGAGTTACAGCCCCACCAAAAAACTCTCCGAATCCTCAAAGAGCGGCGCGGGCCCCGTCATCATCAACGGCATCGCCCTCGGCATGCTCTCCACCCTCGCGCCCGTCCTGCTCATTGCCGCGGCGGTGCTCGGCTCCTACTTTATCATGGGCGGGGGCGAAATGGGTATGTTCGGCATCGGCATCGCCGCCGTCGGCATGCTCTCCACGCTGGGCATCACCCTCTCCACCGACGCATACGGCCCCGTCGCCGACAACGCGGGCGGAATCGCGCAGATGGCAGGACTCGACGAAACAGTGAGAAAGCGCACCGACGCGCTCGACTCCCTCGGCAATACCACCGCCGCCACGGGCAAAGGCTTTGCCATCGGTTCGGCAATGCTCACCGCCCTCGCGCTCCTTTCCTCGTTCTATGTGCAGATAAAGAGCATTGCGCCCGATTTCGAATTTTCCCTCGAGATCACAAATCCCGTCGTGCTCGTCGGCGTGTTCACAGGCGCCATGCTGCCCTTCCTCTTCTCCGCGCTCACCATGTCGTCCGTGGGCAAGAGCGCGCAGCAGATCGTGCTGGAAGTCCGAAGACAATTCGCCGAAAAGAAAGGCATCCTCGAAGGAACGGAAGAGCCCGATTACAGAAAATGCGTGACCATCTGCACCAAATCGGCGCAGAAACAGATGATCCTGCCCGCCGTCATTGCCGTCGTATCCCCCATCGCCGCAGGATTCTTTCTCGGCGTCAACGGCGTCATGGGGCTTTTGCTCGGTTCGAGCGTGACGGGATTTCTGCTCGCCGTCATGATGTCCACGAGCGGCGGCGCATGGGACAACGGCAAAAAATACGTCGAAGACGGCTTCTTCGGCGGCAAAGGGAGCGACGCGCACAAAGCCGCCGTCATCGGCGACACGGTGGGCGATCCCTTCAAGGATACGTCCGGCCCTTCCATCAACATCCTTATCAAGCTCATCTCCGTCGTCGCGATCGTGTTCGCGCAGGTCATCCTCGCAATCGCCGTCATCTGACAAATTTACGCAAACGCTTTGCCCGCAATTTTGCGGGCAGAACGCGCCGCAGACATAATTGCCTGCGGCGCGCAAATTTATCTTTCCGAAAAATCTCCTGTAAAGTTTTTCCGCAAAACAAATCCCGCCCCGCGGCGCAGTTTGCGCCGCGGGGCGGGATTATATTTTCAGGAAGACAAAGCGCTTTCCTCTTGCGGCGAAACAAAACGCCGTCCGCCGCGCGCCGCAGAAAACAGCGCTTCCTATTCGACGGCGACAAGGTCAGCCGCCTGCACGGTGTATGCCGCAGACTGCATCGTCTCCTCCCCGCGCATAAGGGTGAAGGAGATCTCGTCGCCGACGCGGACGGTATACAGTGCGTCGCCGATGTCATAATTGCAATATACGGGCGTATCCGCACCGCCGATACGCATCGCGGTGAGCACGTCCCCTTCCTGCAACCCGAGAGAAGCCGCGATCGACCCCGACGAAATTTCGGATACCGTGATCTCGCTGACGATCCTGCCCGTGCCTCCCGCCGCGTCATAGACA
>CALVSU010000074.1 GCA_944359385.1 uncultured Clostridia bacterium
TATTCCCTTTCGATCGTGACGACGAGCGAGAGTCGCGCCACGGGAAAAGTCTGCCTGACGACGGCGTTTTCTCCTTCTCCGACGGTCACGGCGCGCGATACGAGATTCTGTCCTTTTCTGACCTTCTCCCCCTCGGCGACAAGCGCACTTCCGCGTATGACCGTGAGATCTTCCACCACACCGTCCGCAGGACTTAAAAACTGCTTTTCGCGCTCTGTCACGGGGATCTCCGCGTTCTCTTCCAGCGTCACGGTGACGACCAGCCCTTCCTTTTCCACCGAACAAAAACTGACGGAAGGAAGGTCCATGAGAAGGCGCTCCGCTTCTTCCCCCTTCTTCGCGGAATAGACGGAAAATATGCCGATCCCCGCCGAAGCGAGGATGGGCAGCGCTTCCCTGCCGTAATGACTCCCGCTCCCTTCGAAACGGATCCTGAAAACAAACAGTTCCGACGCGAAACAAACACCCAGAAACAGGAGCGCCGAAAGGACGAGCGCCAGCCGTTTATATGCGGCGTCGACGTATTTTTTCAGTCCCGCCGCACCCACTACTCTTACAGTATAACACGATTGCGGAAAAATTGCAAAAATTTTTTGTAAATCTTTGCATTTTACACGCATTCTCAGCTTCCCTGTGCCGATTTTTTCCACGCAGTATACGGCTACGCCGCCGCGCGCAAGCTTCGTGAGCGCACGCGGCGGCGTGAGCGTATCCAGTTCTATGATGTATGAAAACAACGGTTTTTTCATTTTTCTCCGCTCTCCGTCACGTCCGCTCCCGCTTCGCGCCCTTTTGAAGACGTTTGCGTTTGTCCGCCTTTTTTTTGACCGCGCGTTTTCGCTTCTCTGCCTCTGCTTTTATGTCTGCACGCTCTGCCGTTCTTGCGCGTCTTCTGCATTTTGCGCTTTGTCCGCACCGTCTTCTGATTTGCCCGCACAGACCGCTTTGCCCGCAGACGGTCAACGCATCTTTTCGATCTTCGTGACTTTACCGAACAAAGCGAGATCGCCTCCGCAATAATAACCGACCCTGAGTTCCTCTCCTTCCGCGCGCAGTACCCCGCTCTTGCAGGCGATCTCCGCCGCCGAAGAAGAAAAGGAAAGAATGGCTTTCACGTTTTCAAAATAAGCGCACCGATCGGGGAAAACCACAAATTTTTCGCCCGACGCGATCTCCTCGTCCAGCCCCAGACGCGCCACGATCTCTTCAAACAAACGCATAAACGCCCTCCCGCCGCGATTTTTGTCTTTTTCGCCAAAAAACGCGGCTCCTTCCCGCACAAAACCTTGAAAAAACCATGCGGTTTTGCTATAATAGTGCCAATCTGTAAGGAGTCAACCGAATGCACAAAAATTCCCGCGCCGAAAGCCGCAAAGTCACTCCTCTGCGCCTCGCGATCTTTGTCATATGCGGGCTGGCGGCATGCTTCACCTTTTCCTATTTTCTCTATATCGTCGTTTCGGGCAACGACCCGTACAATAAGTTCATGACCACGCTTCTGCTCACGGTCATGTATCTGCTGCCCGTCCCCGCGCATTTTTTGTTCGGGAAAAAGATCAGCGACTTCGTGATGATCTTTTACCTCGCCTTTCTCACCGTCGCAAGCCTGCTCGGGCAGGTACTGCGCTTCAACGACCTGTTTCGGGGATATGACAAATTCTGCCACTTTACCTTCGGCTACGTCGGCTCCCTCGCAGGGCTCTTTATCCTCTGCAAACTGTCGGATATACGCAAACTCAGCCCCGTTCTCGTTGCCATCGTCGTGTTCAGCGTATCCATGATGTGCGCCGCCTGCTGGGAGATCATGGAGTTTCTTTCCAGCCGCTTTCTCGGTCAGACCGCGCAGGGCAAACCACAGGAAACCGTCGGCGGCGCCATGGTCGTCGACATCACCGACACCATGCTGGACATCATCAGCAACCTCGGCGGCGCGATCCTCTTCGTCGTGCATTACATTCTTCATAAAGTCACGAAGAGATCCCTGCTCATGGGCGCTTTTATCAAAGATTTTTCTGCGGGCAAGGAGATCCCTGCCGCATCGGACGGCTCCTCCGCCGCAAACGAAACGGCCGCAGACCGCGAGGGCGCGCGCGACGATTCCGCGCAAGACGGCGCGGCGCGGCAAAGCGGCGGGCAAGGCGACACGGCACAAAGCCGCACTTCGCAAAACGATGTTGCGCGGCAAAACGGCGCGCAAGATACGCAAGAGAAAAACACCGACAAAGGAGAATGATATGCCCGTTCTGCAATACAAATGCGAAAAATGCGGCAAACGGTTCGAAGAACTGGTCGCAAAATTTGACGATCCCGTGCAATGCCCCGCCTGCGGCGGCGCCTGCGTGCGCGACTGGAGCGGAGAAATCTTCTCCGCAACGGGGAAAAAGAGCAAAAAATGCTCAGGAAACTGCAAGACCTGCGGCGGCTGCAAATAAGCCGCGGGCACCGTCTGACCGCGGCAATCGAACACAGGTTATTGCCGCAGAGACGGTACGAAAACCGCATACGCCGCCCCGAAACGGGGCGGCGCTTTTTTATATGACCGCCTTGCCATCGACAAACGAGTCGATGATGCCCGCCACGTTCGCACCCGCCTTCTTAAAAGCGGTTTTGAGGTGTTCGGGGCGCGCGATCTTCCCCGCGCGGTCGGCGTAATACCCTTTCAGAGCGGCGAAAAACTTTTTTTCGCCCGTTTCTTTTTGCAGGGTATCGAAGAGAATGAGTCCCTTGTCATACGCGATGCAGACATACTGATATTCGCTGAGGTATTCGCCGAGTTTTCTGTTCATCGTCGTGTCCGCCTCGCCGAAGATCTGAGAATAAACGGTGTACAGCGCCTTATATGCGCCGTATGCGGCGTCTACGATACTTTCATAAGGCAGCTCAGGATCGGGATTTTCCCGATAAAAAAGCGCCGCGGAATATTCGGTGAGCCCCTCGTCCATCCACGCGTTTTCCAGCTGGTTGCTGCCCACCGCCGCATACCACCACTGATGCGCCGTCTCGTGCACGATCGTGTATCGGTAATCCGCCCCAGCAAGGTGATCTCCGATCATCGTCAGCGCAGGGTATTCCATGCCGCCGATACTGAATCCCGTCTGCACCACGCTGTACGTCGGGTAGGCGTAAGCACCGAATTTTTCCGAAAAGAAAGAAATGCTCTTTTCGATGAGCGCCAGTTTTTCTTCGGGCGCGGCGTCGTCGTAATAGTAATACATGATCTGCGCGCCGCAGGCTTCCCCCTGAGCAAGGGAATATTCTTCTCCCAGCACGATGGCAAAATCGCGGGCGTTTTCAAGGGACATTTCGTATACTTTGTCCTGCCCGTCCTCCCTCGCGGAAAGAATTTTTCCGCTGGACGCCACGGTGTATTTTTTGTCCGCGCGGAAAGTTACCGTATAATCGGCGCATTCGCTGTAAAACGGGTCGCCGTCCGAATAATATTCGCATTCGTAAAACGAACCTTCTTCGAACACGCAGACGACGGGGTAAAAATTGCCGAGATTGACGGATCGGGGCGCGATGCCCGTGCGGTGCGAAACTTCGGCGAGCGAAAGCGCCCAGCCGATCTGCAAAGTCACGCGTTCCCCTGCCGCCAGTCCGTTTTCCAGTTCGACGCGCAGAATGTTCTCGTCCGCCCCGCATACCGACCACGACGCGCAGGGAGACACCGAGGAGATCTCCATTCCGCCGTAACTCTCCCCCGCATAATACGCCGACTTTTCAAACGCCGCGGATACGGGAGCATACGCGGAATCTTCCCTGTACGCGTTTCCGAAAAGATTGAATTCGAGGAAAGAAAGCGCCTCCCCCGTCTGATTGACGTATGTAAATTCCATGCTCGCGGCGAGCGTTCCGTCGGCGTAAGACGCGGAAATATCATATGTATTCCGCGTTTTTTTCTCCGATCCGCACCCCGCAAACGCAAATAACGACGCAAAAAGCGCCGCGGCAACGGCGAGGCAAATGATTTTGTTCTTCATATCTGTCCTCCAAAGCTATGTTATGCTCCGCACCCGCCGAAAAGAACGCCGAATACAAATCGGTGCGCCGCAAACCGCATTTCCGACGGCAAAAAATCCCGCGCGGGCTTAGCCCGCGCGGGAAAAAGGAAGGGAGAAATGAGGGTTGTCTTTTTTGTCTGCCCGCTTGTTTTCACCGAAGACGGCGATCCCGCGGGCAGAGCCGCAAGAAAGCGGCTTCGTCGCGAAAATTCCGCTCTTACGAGCCTTATTTGTAAGTTGTTTGCAGGTTTTTACTTCTCGTCGAGATCGAGATAGCTTGCGGGGTCGACGGCTTTGCCGTTTTCACGCACTTCAAAATGCAGATGCGAACCTTCGTTGTATTCGTTGCCCATCACATCCGCCGCCGCAGATACCGTGCCGATCACATCGCCCTTGGATACGCTGTCCCCGACCTTGAGCTGCGCCGCGTCTATAGACGCGTACACCGTCTGCAAGCCGTTGCCGTGGTCAATGATGACGCACCCGCCTTCCAGAAGGGTATCCGTGATGCTCGACACCGTGCCGTCATACGCCGCGGTCACGTTCGTGCCCGCCTCTGCCTGAAAATCGATGCCCTGATGCAGATTATAACGGTTCAGAGTCTGGTTATACCAGAAAGAAAACGTGGTTGCGACCGTGCCGTTTTCAACGGGAAGGCTGAACACCATCTCACCCGATGTCGGTTCGTCGTCGTCATCGTCGTCATCATCGTCACCGTCGGGCGTTTCGGGCACCTTGCCGTCGTCGGGATCTTCGGGTTTTTCAAGGCTTACGGAGCTGTCCTGCGTGACCATCACCACCGTAAAAGTGATCGCCGCCGCGAGCACGAGCGCGCACGCCGCGATGATGATGTAATAGAAAGATTTCTTTTTCGCCTTTACGGGCGCATCTTGCTGCATGTCTTTGTTTTTCATTTTGATCCTCCGAAATGATTGTGCTTAAATTGTTGACCGAAATCAGAAGTTTATACACAAAATTTAAAAATTTTTTTGAATTTCTGCGCGATCGGTTTTATCTGTCCGAATGCCGAAAATCAGTATCCGCCGAAGATGAGCGGCGTTCCCACGGCGGCGCCGTCTTCCCTGACGGCGATGTGCAGATTGACGGCGTGCCCCGCAAGCGCGACCGCGCCGCCCAGACGGGGACTGTAATAATAATAGTTGACTACGCCGCACACGCTTTCGCAAAACAGAAGTTTTGCGCCGTATTTTTCCGCCTGCGAAAAAGCCTTTTCCGAATTCGCATACACGGTGCTCTCCCCCGTCAGTCCGCGGACAGACCGCTTCGTCTTTGCCGCGTCTTCCGCATTCGAAAGGGTGATCTCCGCATTTGAGCTCGCGCTCTGCGAATAAAATATGTAATAGGCGCCCCCATCGAAGAGCGGCCCGTCTTTCAATAACTGCGGCACGGCGAGCAGCGCCATGCACAGCGCAAACAGCAAAAATGCGCGGATACACCTGCAAAACATAAAAAAACGTCTCCGAAAATCTGTTCGGAAACGTTTATTGACAGTTTTCTCCGCTTATATACCGTACTTTCGTAGCAAAAATCAGCCTTCCGCGCCTGTCAGACGCGGAAGGCTTTTTTCATTTACGGACGTCCGTAAACATTATTTTTCGGTCAGGACATGCGCCGCACGCGTCATTGTTTTCCTTTTTTTCCAAGCGGAATATGCGCCGCGGCATTGAGAGAAAAATCGGAAAAATTCCCCGCAAGATACTGCACGAGCCCCTCGGCGGCGATCATCGCCGCATTGTCGGTGCAATATTTTTTTTCGGGAAGGACGGCGCGAATCCCCGCGCGGCTGCATTCCTCCGTGAGAAGTGTGCGCAGATATCCGTTTGCAATAACGCCGCCGCCTGCGACGATCGTATATACCCCCTTTTCCTTTGCCGCGCGGACAGCGCGCTCGGCAAGGACACCGCACGCCGCACTCTGGAAAGAAGCCGCCACGTCTGCCGCGCAGAACGCTTCCCCCCTCTGTTCTTTCGTGTGGCAATAGTTGATGACCGCGGTTTTCAGACCGCTGTAAGAAAAATCATAGCCGCTTCCCGAAAACATCTTCGGAAAAGGTATGCACGCGCTCCCTTCCCGCGCAAGTCTTTCGATGTTCGGTCCGCCCGGATACGGAAGGGAAAGGACGCGCGCCGCCTTGTCGAAAGCTTCTCCCGCCGCGTCGTCGCGCGTCGAGCCCATGATCTCGAATTCGGTATAGCTCTTCGTATAAATGACGGCGGTATGCCCGCCGCTCGCAAGCAGCGTGATAAAAGGCGGTTCGAGCGTCGGGTCTGTAAGATACGCCGCCGCCATGTGTCCGCGGATATGATTGACCCCGATGAGCGGGATGCCGAGGGCAAACGCATAGGCTTTCGCGAAGGAAAGCCCGACAAGCAGGGCGCCCAGGAGCCCCGCGCCGTATGTCACGGCGACCGCATCGAGATCGCGCGGAGATACGCCCGCCTCCGAAACGGCGCGCCCGACCGCTTCGCCGATCGCCTCCGTATGCGCGCGGGACGCGATCTCGGGTACGACCCCGCCGTATTTTGCCTGCTCGGCGGCAGAAGAGAGAATGACGCTCGAAAGAAGTTTTCTCCCCCTGATGACGGCCGCCGCCGTCTCGTCGCAGGAACTTTCAATGCCGAGGATCAGCGGTTCCGCGCTCCGCGCTCTTCCCGCCGCCCGTTCCGAATATGTCATAGTTTTCACCCGTTCTTTGCAAGATCAACCGCCGCACACGCGGCAAAAATCATGGAAAAACGCCCGCTCAGCGCTTGCCGAGAATCCCTTTCGCCTTTTCGGGAATGCGGTCGTACACCGTGACGTTCGGCGCATTTTTGCCGAAAATACTTTCGATCGCTTCCCCGTACTGCGAACAAATCAGTTCTGAAACGTACACCTTCCCCGCGTACCCCGCCTCTTTGAGCGCTTTTAAAAAGTCGAAGTCCAGCGCGGCGTCGAACAAAAACTGCTTTCTGTATGTGATGCGCGTATAAGTGCGTGTGTCGCAAAGGTCCAGCTCCGCGCCGTCACACTCTTTGAGAAAAGTGACCGAAGGCACCGCATAAGACGCGCCCGAACTGCCTTGAAAATACTCCCGCGTAAAGCCCTTCCAGCGGCGGTAATCGTCGTAGATGTTGATGACGATCGCACCGACGGACGAGAGCGGTATCTTCTTCGGAAAAAAAACGCGCACGCAGAGAAACTCTCCCTGCACGCGGTAAGTCGCATGAATGACAAACATGGGAAATACCGCCAGCGCCGCGCCGACCGCAATGCACACCGCCTGCAGGACGACGCCGTCCGCAAAGAAAAAGGAAAGCACGCCCAGCGCGATAAAAATCCCGCCTAAGACGAGAAAAAACACCGTATTTCCTTTGCGGCGGTAATTTCTGTAACAATTTTTCATCGGTATTCCCTCCGTGCGGCAGCCCCGCGCCGTTCCGATAACGACGCAAAGCCCCGCCCGCCATTCGTGCGGGCGGGGCTTTGCCTTTTTTACGATTTTTTCAGATAATCGATGATAAACGGCTGGATATCCCCGTCCATAACCGCCTGGATGTTGCCCGTTTCGCAACCCGTCCTGTGGTCTTTGACAAGGGTATACGGACAGAAAACATAGCTGCGGATCTGACTGCCCCACTCGATCTTTTTGATCTCGCCCTTGATGTTCTGCTCTTTTTCGAGACGCTCGCTCTCTTTGAGCTCAATGAGTTTGCTGCGCAGCATCTTCATCGCCATTTCGCGGTTCTGGATCTGCGAACGCTCGTTCTGACAGGAAACGACGATGCCCGTCGGGATGTGCTGGATGCGGATCGCCGATTCCGTCTTGTTGATGTGCTGACCGCCCGCACCCGAGGAACGATACGTTGTGACTTTCAGATCTTCGCTCCGTATCTCCACGTCGCCGTCGTCTTCGATCTCGGGCATGACTTCGAGGGAAGCAAAAGAAGTGTGGCGGCGCTTGTTCGCGTCGAAAGGAGAGATGCGGACGAGCCTGTGCACCCCCTTCTCCGCTTTGAGATAGCCGTAGGCGTTCTCCCCTTCGATCTTGAAGTCGACGCTCTTGATACCCGCTTCGTCGCCGTCGAGACGGTCGAGCTCCGTCACTTTGAAGCCGCTCTTTTCCGCGTAGCGGGTATACATACGATAGAGCATGGACACCCAATCGCAGCTCTCCGTGCCGCCCGCGCCCGAATGCAGAGTCAGAAGGGCGTTGTATCCGTCGTATTTGCCGCGCAGAAGGGCGCGGATGCGCATATCTTCGATATCCGTTTCCGCAGTCGCGATGAGCCCGTCGAGCTCCTGTATTTCCGCGGAAAGTTCTTCCTCGTCGCCGCCCATCTCCTCGATGAGGTCGATGAGCGCACTGACTTCGTCGATGGCTTTTCTGCTCTTTTCGTATGCGTGCAGTTTGCCCTCGATCGCCGCGATCTCGCGGGCAAGCTTCTGCGACCTTTCGAGATCCTGCCAGACCTCGGGCTTTTCCTGCTCCTCTTTCAGCGCGGAAAGCTTGCCGCCCTGCTCGCTTATGTCGAGCGCTTCCGCCGTTTCCGACAAACTGTCGGAAAGCGCTTTCGCTTTCAATCTGTAATCGTCTGCTTTGAACATAATCACGTTTCCCGTTGTTTGATTCGAATCCGATTATAACACAAACGGGAAGAAGTTGTCAACAAACATTGGCGCGCGCGGAAAATCCCCGCGCGGATTTTGGGAAAAATGCGCGCGGAGCGGAA
>CALVSU010000075.1 GCA_944359385.1 uncultured Clostridia bacterium
GGCAGATTGTCCGCCGCGGCGCGGCTGAGCGGCTCGCTCCCGCAGATCCCGAAAAAATAAAATGCCGTCAAAAAGTTTACTTTTCCGGAAATATGTTTTATAATATAAGGCAGGAGCGGTTTCTCCGACAGGAAAACCGCGCATGACAAGTTAAAAATTTCCATAAGGAGAATAAAGGTATGACTGAGAATAAAAAGGTTTTGGCGTTTATCGACGAAAGCGCAGCCCTTTGCCAGCCGGACGAGATCATCTGGATCGACGGAAGCAAAGAACAGCGCGACGCGCTCCGCGCCGAGGCGTGCTCCACGGGCGAGATGATCAAGCTGAACGAGGACCTTCTCCCCGAATGCTATCTGCACAGGACCGCGGTCAACGATGTTGCGCGCGTAGAGGACAGGACGTTCATCTGCTGCCGCGACGAGAAGGATGCAGGCCCCATCAACAACTGGATGGATCCGAAACAGGCATATAAAATGGCGTCCGACATCTTCAGAGGCTCCATGAAGGGCAGGAAGATGTATGTCATTCCCTATTCCATGGGCATTGTCGGAAGCGAATTCTCTAAGATCGGTATCGAGCTGACGGACAGCATTTATGTCGTTCTGAATATGGAGATCATGACCCGCGTCGGAACGGACGTGCTCGAAGCGCTGGGCAAAGACGGCGATTTCGTCAAGGGTCTGCATTCCAAGTGCCGGCTCGACGAGAGCAAGCGCTACATCCTGCATTTCCCCGAAGACAACACCATCTGGTCTTGCAATTCCGGTTACGGCGGGAACGTGCTTCTCGGCAAAAAATGTTTTGCGCTCCGCATTGCGTCCTATCTCGGCAAAAACGAGGGCTGGATGGCAGAGCATATGCTCATTCTGGGCTTTGAAAAACCCGACGGCGACGTGAAATACATCGCGGCGGCATTCCCGTCCGCGTGCGGCAAGACCAACCTCGCCATGCTCATTCCTCCTGCGGCGTACAGGGAGAAGGGCTATAAGATCTGGTGCGTAGGCGACGACATCGCGTGGATCCGCGTGGGCGCTGACGGCAGGCTGTGGGCGATGAACCCTGAAAACGGGTTCTTCGGCGTTGCGCCCGGAACGAACGAAAAATCCAACCCCAATGCGCTGCATACCACGCAGAGGGGCACCATCTTCACGAACGTGGTGCATAACCTCGAAAACAACACCGTTTGGTGGGAAGGTCTTGACAAGAATCCTCCCAAGAACGCGATCGACTGGAAGGGCAACCCTTGGGACGACGCGGCGAAAGCTGCGGGCGTGAAGGGCGCGCATCCGAACAGCCGTTTCACCGCTCCCGCGAAGAACTGCCCTTGCATCAGCAAGGAATTCGACAATCCGAAGGGCGTTCCTCTGTCGGCGATCGTCTTCGGCGGCCGCCGCGCGAAGACTGCTCCGCTGGTCTACCAGAGCAAGAGCTGGGACAACGGCGTGTTCGTCGGTTCCATCATGGCGAGCGAAACGACCGCCGCGGCTACGGGTGCGGTCGGTGTCGTGCGCAGGGATCCGATGGCAATGCGTCCGTTCTGCGGCTATCACATGGGCGATTATTTCAAACACTGGATCGATATGGGCAAAAAGATCAAAAATCAGCCCAAGATCTTCAACGTCAACTGGTTCAGAACGGACGATGAAGGGCACTTCCTCTGGCCCGGCTTCGGCGAGAATATGCGCGTGCTCGAATGGATCATCAAGCGCTGCGAAGGCACCGTCGGCGCGGTGGAAACGCCGATCGGCTATGTTCCCGATCCGAAAGACATCAATCTTGACGGCGTAGACGTTTCCGAAGAGGTCCTTAAAGAAATCCTTACCGTCGACAAAGAGACGTGGAAGAAAGAAGCGGACGGCATCGAAGAATTCTACAAACAGTTCGGCGACCGTCTGCCCAAAGAACTTTCCGACGAACTTGCCGCTCTCAAAGCAAATCTCAATAAATAAGGCAGTCCGCGCGACACGGCGCGGCAAAGCCCCGACGCATTTGCGTCGGGGCTTGCTTTTTGCGCCGCACGGGGCTTGCTTTTTGCGCCGCACGGGGCTTCATTTTTGAGCGGTGCGGCGCGTTCAGACTTTTGTTTCGCGCCGCATGGCGCCGTTGTCGTCGGAAAACGGCTGACTTATTCAGAGGCTCAAAAAAAAAGTTGAAAATGTAATTTTTTGACAAAAGTATTGACAAAAAAACGAAATGAAAGTATAATAAAATTGCATACATTATTTTGGGAGGGATCATATGAAAAAAAGGTCTGGTCTTGCGGTTTTGATAAGCGGTTTGCTTGTGATCGTGCTTGCGCTCGGCATGGTCGGTTGCGGCGACAAGAAGGGAGCGGGCGCGCTCATACCCGATGTCGACGCTCCCGTTCCGAGTGCGGTAGAGCTTTCGCAGCTTGCGGATTATGCGGTGCAATCGATCGACGGGGCGGGCGTGATCTATGCGTATAAGACAATGACGGAAGGCACGACGTATGCGATCTATGACACGAACACTGCAACGCTGCAGACGTCCGATCAGGTGTTTACACGGTTGGGCGACGGAATGTATTATACCAAAACTATAAGCGAGAATGAAGGCGTTAAGACGTATACATACGATATTTATTCGGCGACGCAGAAGGTGAGGACGGTCACGCAGGATGAGGGCGCCACGTTCAACGAGGGCGTACTGTACTTTGCAGACGATACGGCGGCATATAAATCGGTGTCGGGAAAGATCGTTGCAGATCAGAAAGTCGGACCGCTCGACATCATCGATACGGAAAACGATGCGAGCAAGCTTGGGAGCAATTATGTCGTCAATGCGGGCAGCGGGATCTACAGGGTCTATAGCAAGAACGGGAAATTGCTTCGCACGGTCGACGTAGGGGAGAGCATAAACGGAAAGTACGCGGAGCCGGACGAAGAGGAGACGTATAGAGTCGGGGCGAACATCGTCATGCAGCTGGTCTATGCGGAACCGGATACGGCGTCCGATTACGATATTTTCGACGAAGGTCAGAAGTTTTCCTTGACAACCGTCTCTTTCAACATGGTCAGCGGAAAAGTCAAAGAGCTCAAAAATTTCAAATATAAGATCGCGGACAGCTATCTGTCGACGCAGGATTATGCGTTTGTCAGCGTAAAGGAGATCATGAAGGACAAAAGGCCCGGGGCCGTGGTGATGCAGGCGCTCGATGAAAACGGCAAAATCTTTGCGGACCTGCAGGAACTCATGCCCTTTGCGGACAAGGTTGCGTTTGACAAAAGCGGCAAGTATTTTATTCTGAGCGACGGGACCCGCAGCAAAGTCTATACGAAGGGCGGAAAACTTGCGGCGAGTTTTACGGGTGAGGAACTCGTAAGCTGGTATAACGACGGCATTCTGATCTCCGAAGACGGCAAAACGCTTTACAACGTCACAGGGAAACAGATCTTTGCGCTCGGAGAAGGGCAAGCCCTCATTTCCGCAACTTCGGAGGAGATCGTTTATACGAAGACGGAGAGCACGCCCGAAAGCGGAAGCGAAACCAAGCTCTGCGTTCTGAACATCGCGAAAGGCACCACGGAGGAAACGCCGAACTATATCGAGGGCCAGAGCAAAGGCGTCTATTATTCGGAGACGGGCGAAGGCGTTTATGACATTTATGATTATACCTACAGGATCAAGATCTGCGAGGGCGTCAAACTGAGCGCGCTGACTTCGGTTTCCCGTGTCGCCTACGGGTACGGAGCATATGCAAATTATACTGTGTATTCGGTCGCCGACGAACTTGCGGAAAAGACGAAGATCTATCTTGTCCGCTATCAGTACGATACGGACGTGTCCAATATTTTCTTTAATTAAAGGTTTGTCGTTGCGCGGCTGAGAGTGTGCGCGGCGATATCTTTGGGCTTATGCGCCCGCCCTGCTTTTGCGGAGCGGGCGCTTTCGTTTTTTCACCGCCTGCCGTGCGGCAAGAAGGAAAAAAAGGGGTTGAGCGGAAAACAGGTTTTTTATGTGCGGGATCGGGAGGGAAAGAGGAATTTTTGCGCCGCGCGAAAAAAAATCGGCAAAAAAAAAGAAAAAATAATTGAAAAAAAAGATGAATCCGCGATCAAAACCGCTTGACAGTATTTTTGATATAAGATAAAATTTATTGAGTAAACAACGGAAGGCGTCTATGGTACGCCCATCCTCCGATCATAAAATCAAACAAGGAGAACACATCATGAAGACCTACATGGCTAACGCCCAAACGGTAGAGAGAAAATGGTATGTTGTAGACGCCGCCGGCGTACCTCTGGGCAGGCTTGCCTCCAAGGTCGCCGCCGTTTTGCGCGGAAAAAACAAACCCACGTTCACTCCCAACGTCGACACGGGCGACTTTGTCATCGTCATCAACAGCGACAAGGCGGTTTTGACCGGCAAAAAACTGGACGACAAATTTTACAGGTATCACACGGGCTACATCGGCGGGCTGAAAGAAGTGGCTTACCGCAAGATGATGGCCGAAAAGAGCGACGTTGCCGTCTATGAAGCGGTGCGCGGCATGCTCCCCAAGAACTCTTTGGGCAGAAAGATGATCAAAAAGCTCAGGGTATACAAGGGCGGCGAACACAATCACGAGGCGCAGAAGCCCGAAGAACTGAAATTGTTTTAATGAGGTGAGATCATGGCAAAAGCGAATTTGAAAAAGAAATTGCAGTTCTGGGGCACCGGCAGAAGGAAAAAGGCGATCGCGCGCGTTCGTCTCATTCCCGCGGGCAGCGGCAGCATCGTCATCAACGACCGCGCCCTCGAGGATTATTTCCCGCAGGGCACGCTTCAATACATCGTCAAACAGCCCGTCGTGCTCACCGGCACGGAGAGCGCATACGATATCGTCGTGAATGTCTGCGGCGGCGGCTATACCGGTCAGGCGGGTGCGATCCGTCACGGCATTTCCCGCGCGCTCATTCAGGCGCAGCCCGAACTGCGTCCCGCGCTCAAAAAAGAGGGCTTCCTCACGAGGGATCCGAGAAGCAAGGAAAGAAAGAAGTACGGCTTGAAAAAGGCTCGCCGCGCTCCTCAGTTCTCCAAGAGATAATTTCCCCTTTCAGGGATCAAATGTTTATTCGGGCGCCGCGCACAAGTTGCGCGGCGTTTTGAATAGCGCGGGCAGTCCGAAAAAACGAGTGTTTCCGTCTCTTCTGCCCGTAAACCGATTTTTTGCGGCGGGCTTGTCCCGTATGCCTTGCGGGCGCGGTTTTCGCGTCGTCGGGAATTTTTGAGCGCGGTAAAAGGTGTTTCAGCGATTTTTGCGATCGATGTTTCTTGAAATGCGTTCGTGCCGTTCTAAAATTTCGGCGGCTCTGCCCGCACGTTCTTGCGCGGTGAAGATGCCCGTTCCCGTTTCTTTTGCGGGGCGTTCGGGCGGAGATACGGTTTCTTTTTGCGCATCGTCTTTTGCGCCGCCTTCCTGCGAGAGGGAAGTGAGCGCGGAGAGCAGGTTGAAAAGTCCGAATTTTTCCATGGTTTCCTCCTTATAAATTTGCGTGCGCGAACAGGTCGCGCGCGGGAATTGCGGGAAGATTCGTCACGAACTTTTTCGCGGGCGTTGCATAAAAAAGCAGTACGGATCTTCGCGGGCGTTGCATAAAAAAGCAGTACGGATCTTCTCGGGCGTTGCGTATAAATGCGCCGCGGACCTTTGCGCGGCACAGCGGAAAGGCGCAATATTCCCGTCGGGCGTGCGCGGCGGAAAGGGTGCGCGGAAGGACGCCTGTCGGGCGGCGGACGCGCCCGTGCGGGTGCGATGAAGGCGCGGCGGCGCACAAAAAAGGAGAAAAATTCCTTTTTGGGGCGATCCGTCGGGGTAAAAACAAAATTTTCACCGTAATTTAATTTTTTTCGTTTGCTTATGCGGCTTTTTTAGTGTATAATGAAAAAGTATCGTATACAGAACGGCCGAAGCGGAAAGGCCGACGGCGGGCAGACTTTTTGCGGCGGGATCCCGTGCGCGAGGGGCGTCCGTGCGGTGCGGGCGTTTTCCTGCGCGAAGCGGGGAGCGGCATTCCGTTTTTTGTCCGTTGCAGAATAAGGCTTAAAAAAAGGAGTCTACGCGTTTATGCTGAGAAAAGGGAAAAAGATCCTGATCGCGCTGTTTGCGCTGGTGCTTGCCGTCGCGTTGTTTGCGGCATGCGGCAGGCCGTACACTTCCCCCAAACTCGACGGAGATCTTTCGGGCGAAGTCGTTTCCAACGGCGGATTCGTCGTGGAAAAGGGGGATTACGTCTATTTCATCAACGGAAAAGAGGACTACACGGCGGAGAACAAATACGGTTCTGCGGTGAAAGGTTCTCTCATGCGCATATCCAAAGAGGATCTCGGCGCGGGGAATTTCGGCGAAGTGCAGACGGTCGTGCCGCTGCTCGTGGTGTCGCAGGATTTCACGTCGGGGTTCTATATCTACGGCGACAGGGTGTATTACGCCACCCCGACCACGGATAAAAACGTGCAGGGCAACGTGGAAAACTCCTATTTGGATTTCAAGAGTTCCAAACTTGACGGTTCGGAGACGATGCGCGACTATTATTTCCGCGTGAGCGACAACGCGACGGTATTCCGCTATGTGCAGGATCCCGAAACGGAAACGGTGTACTGTCTGTATATCGACTCGAAGAACACGGAGATCCATTCGTACAACACATCTACCCGCGAAGACGTAACGCTCGTGAAGGGGTATGCGTCTTATCTTCTCAATTCGGACGATGTGACCGACCCCACCGTATATTATACGATGAGCGTCTATAAAAATTACAATTACAGTGAAAGCTCTCCCGCGACGGAGTCTTATCAGCAGGTGTACAGAGTCTCGGCTTTTGCGACGGAATGTCCTTACGAAATGGATCTTTCCGCCAATTACACCGATAAAGAGACGGGGAACGTTCTCGAATACACCAACTTCGGCACGCTGATCCTCGACGGTATCGGCAAAAACAATTCCGTGACGCCTTTCAACCACGACATGAAAGAGGGAGTCGCTTCCTATTATCAGTACAACGGCGTGACGTATACCCTCGTAAAATACACGAACGGCGGTCTTTATTACACGAACAGCGAAAAGGGCACTTCTTCCGCCATTCTGTATTACCTTCCTTCCGAAGCGCTGAACGCGAAACTTGCGGACGGCAGCTGGAACGCCGTGACGGGCAACGCGAACAATTCTTCTTCCGCGCCCGGCGACAGTAACGTGCGCATCGCCTACGGCACCGACAAGGCGGGCGCGAACGCGATCTTCTACACCTACAACGGCGCCCAGTATTATATTTATGTGGAAGGCACGAGCCTTGTGCGCGTGAAGGTGGACGCGGCGGCGACTTCTTTCGTCGGCGATAAGGTGTACATTGAACACGGTCTTACCGCATCCTCGTCCGACAGCTCCGACAGTTCCGACAGCAGTTCTTCCTCGGCGAGCGCGACATTCCTGTTCATCGACAACGGATATCTCTATTATGCGCAGTCCGGATCGAGCGGCAACAACGTTTACAGGATCAACTGTGTCGGCGATAGAGCTTCGTACAAAATCAACCGCAAGACGGAAGAATACAAATCCGTGAAGGTGCTGGACATCGAATACAATTCGAGCTGGTATAAACCCGAGCTTGTAAAGAGCGGCGAAAAGAGTTTCCTGTTCTTTGCGAACGTGGCGAGCTATTCCGACGATTATATTTATGCGGTTGCCTGCCCCGCGACCAATGCGGAACTCAAAGAGATCAACGACAAGTACGAAGACGTACAGGACATTTTCACCGATATTTCTGAAAAATATTCCGACGCTTCGAATGCGGCGAAGTATTACTTCTATACCGCCGATAAAGATATTCTGACGAGTGAAGATTACACGGAAGAATATACCGACGACGAGAAGGCAGTGTTCGATGCGTTTGTCAACTGCACGGCGTATGCGCCTCTGTTCGACGCGAGCGTGCTCAAAGACGATAGCCAAGTCTGGAATGTGCGCAGTTACTTCATGAACGTGGTCGGCAAAGTCGCGGACAGCGATGCGGAAAGCATTGCGGATTCCCTCAAATCCGATCTGCTTGCGGCGATATCGTAAAGAGCGTGTTCTTCTGGGTTTTTGCAGAAAAACGAGGAAAAATATCCGAAAGGGCGTATAAATTCCTCGGATAAAGAGATAATGAAAAGGACGGAAGCAGTTTCCGTCCTTTTTCGTTTGCCGAAAAAAGAAAAGTCCGCGGTTGGCGGAAAAAAGCGATAAAATCATATAAAATATTCCAAAACGACGATAAAAATCCTTTACAAACACTGGAAATATATGTATAATCTATCGATGAAAAAAAGGCGGCGAGCAGGTTTTGCGCAAAAACCGCACAATGCCGCGCGACGGATAATATATTTGTATTGTAAGGAGATAGGGAGGGAAATTCCTGTATGACCAAATATATCAAATGCCCGAGGTGCGAACTCAATTATATCGATCCCGAAAAACAGGAGTACTGTGACGTTTGTCTTGCCGAAATGCAGGGCGCAAAACTGAAATTTGCCGATCTGGACGAAGAGGAAGACATGGAGCAGACGGAACTCTGCCCCGTCTGCGGCGTCAACTATATGCGTTTCGGCGAAAAGATGTGCGACGAATGCAAGAAAAACAGCGAGTACGAAGAGGACGCCGACATCGATCCCGACAAGGACGAAGAATGGCGCAATTACCTCGACGAGGACAATGAATCCCTCGACGAGGAAGAGCCGATCGACAT
>CALVSU010000076.1 GCA_944359385.1 uncultured Clostridia bacterium
TTTTTGCCTCGCCCGTGTCTCCGAGGCTCAGCTTGTAGAGTTTGACGGAATTGTCTATGTTCTTTTCCTTTGCCGAAGCGCCGTATTTGTCGACGTCCACGACATTTTTGGGACCGTGGTTGAGACAGAGCGCGCCGTTGAGGCACCCGCCGTCGCACGCCATTCCTTCGAAGAAGTTCTCCGTCGCGCGGTTCATTTTGAGTTTCATCAGCGCGGCGCGGCATTCGTCGATGCCGTTCATTGCGAGCGGCTTTATCCCCTCGACGCCCATGCTCGCCGCGACGTCGGAAACGCCCTGCGCGATGCCGCCGCTCTTGGCAAAGATCCTGCCGTAGAAGGAAGCGTTGTCCAGGGAAGTTTCTTCCAGCGCCCCGACATCGATGTCGCGCGCATCCAGAAACGCCTGCAACTCCTCAAAAGAGAGCACGCTGTCGATCGCGCCCTGCGTTTTGGGCAGTTTATATTCGAGCTTTTTGCTCGCGCAAGGTCCGATAAAGATGACTTTTCCGTTCGGATCGGTGCGTTTGATGAGCATTGCCGTCTCCACCATGGGCGAAACGGAATGAGAGATATATTTGACGAGATCGGGGAAGTTCTTTTCCACGAACATGACGAAAGAAGGACAGCAGGAAGTCGTGAGCACGCCCCTTTCCTGCCATTCCTGCGCTTCGTGGTAGAGGGTAATGTCTGCGCCGAGCGCCGCTTCGACCACCTGATGGAACCCGAGCTTGCGGATACCCGTCACGACCTGCTCGATCTTCGCATACTTGAACTGGCTGACGATGGACGGCGCAATGACCGCATAGACGTGGTAATTTTTGCCCCCTTCCGACTTTTTGAGAATGTCGATGCTCTCCATGATCATGGATTTGTCGACGATCGCGCCGAACGGGCACTGATACACGCACGCGCCGCAGGAAATGCACTTTTTATTGTCGATGACCGCCTTTTTGTCTTCGCCGACGGTGATCGCCTTGACTTTGCAGGAAGAAACGCAGGGGCGTTTCTGATGAATGATCGCGCCGTAAGGGCAGGCTTGCGTGCATTTTCCGCACTCGATGCACTTGGATTTGTCTACGACCGCCTTGTGATCGATGATCTGGATCGCGTCGCGCGGACACACTTCCTGACAGCGGTGCACGATACAGCCGCGGCAGGCGGGCGTGACAAATATGCCGCCGATCGGGCATTCGTCGCAGGCGATGTCGATGACTTCGACGACGTTGGGATTGTTCTTGTCGCCGCCGAGCGCGAGCTTGATGCGCTCCTGCACGATCGCGCGCTCCTTGAAAATACAACAGCGCATCGTCGCCTTGGGGCCCGGGGAAATTTCCTTCGGGATATCTATGTAGATGTTGTCGTAGCAATGTTCGTATTCGTTGCGGATGATCGCCTTCAGAACGTCATATTTGAGTTTCTGAACGGCGGTATCGAAGATCCTCTTGTTATCCATAACTCTCTGCTCCTTCTTTATGCAGCCTTTCGGCTCTCTGCTCCTTCCTTTATATATATCTCCCGCCCTGCGGGCGGCTGCGCGCAGATGCGCGGCTCAATCGTAATCGATGAGGACTTCTTTCCCCATTTTTTTGAGATTTGCGGCAAGGCTTTCGACCAGTTTGAGTTTCATCGTGATGTCGATGGGAAGCCCCGTATGCGCCGCGTTGATGCTCTGCCCCACGAAGAAATGCACGCTCGTCGCCTCCTCGAACAGCATCTGCGCGAGGAGAGAAGCCCCGTCTTTTTTGGTAAACGTCTTGGGCGTGAGGTCGTGCACGTCCGCATACTTTTCGGAAAGTTCCAGAAGTTTGCGCATGGTCAGCACCCCTTCCGTCGTGAGATCGATGCCGTCGATAAACCCGATGGGCGGCACGTCCTTATCGGGAAAATCAAAGGATGCGCGCACGGTGGTCTTTAAGTGCCTTGCGACGATCTGCGAGCTCGTTCCGCCGCAGACGACCTTTTTGCCCGCCCCCGCGAGAAAACGGGAGATATAAAAATCGTCCTTTTCCTTGTCGACGGGCGGCCCGATCATGAGATTGACGTTGAGTTCTTCGCGCACTTTGACGGCGGCGACCGTCGTGTCGTCGCCGGGAGAACCGAGATAGAGGTCGTTGCACACCCCCGCCAGAAGGCAGGCGACCGCACGCGCGCTCATGCCCGGCTTTACGTTGTTATCCAGAAATTCCATGACTTCCGGTCTCTGCCAGCCGAGATTCAGCGTCATGCCGATGCCCGCGTGGATGACCCCGTCGCTCATCACGACGACGATGTCCCCCGCCGTTAGGCTGAGCGCCGTCTTATACACGGATTTGCCGAGAATGTTCATCTCTTCCCTGTCAAAGTCGCGGCACTTGCCCCCGCGGATGAGGATCGCCTGCGGGTTATCAAATTCGAAGAGATACCCTTTCCCTTCTTTGTCCATATGAATGACGGAAAAGGTGGAATACGCGACCCCGCGCACCTTGCACACGGGCAGAGACTGGATGATCGTCTCCACGCATTCCTCGATGTCGATCTCGTTGGAGACCATCGTGCAGAGGATCTTGGAAGTGAGCGTGGAGAGAATATTCGCCTTGACACCGCTCCCCAGTCCGTCGGCGAGCACGAGCGTCGTATAATCGCCCGAAACGATGCTCTCCACGCGGTCGCCGCAAAGCTCCTCGTTCTTTTTGTTGAGCGACGTATAGCCGCTTTCCAGACAGAGGGACATTATTTTTCCCCCTCCTCGCCCTGCAACGTCTTTTTCAGTTTCAGGAGAGCGATTTTCGTCTCCGCCGTCGTTTCCCCGAGAAGGGACGCGATCTCCTGTGCGACGCGCATCTGTTTTTTGATGACTTCGTCCGTCGTCGCGAGCGTTTCCAGCTTGACTTTCCCGAGCTTTTCTTCCGATTTCGTCTCCTGCGTGATGTCCTTCATCACCGCATACGTCCCCTTGTTGTCTTTGAGGACGATGATCGTCAGCTCTATATAACAGCCCGTCTTTTCAAGATAGACTTTTTTGTTGTAGATGTTCTTGTTGTCGTTGGCGGCGAGCACGAAATCCGTCGGGTTGAAGTAATGGAAGATCCCCTTCCCCTTGACGTCATACTCCTTGATGCCGAGCAGTTCCTTCGCCTTTCCGTTGATCTCCAGAATGTTGAGATCGGTGTCGAGAAGAACGATGCCGTTCGGGCTGGTCTGGATGATCTCGTAGGACATGCTCTCCGCACGCGCGCGCATATACGGCACGCACATGTCGATGTTCGCATAGCCGTTCGCGACCGCCCACGCCTTTTCGTAGCAGGTGTTGTAGCCGCACGCGCCGCAGTTGAGCATGTCTTCGGGGCGCGTCTTGCCCGTCTTGGCGAGGATCTCCGCGATCTGCCTGTCGGTGGGAATAAAGTCTTCGGTGCGTTTCCTCTCGTGCACGCAGGTAAAATCGACGTCTTTGGCCTCTTCATACGCCGCGGAAGCGTTTTCCGCCATGTCCTTGGCGACATATTTGCGGATGTCCGCGTTCGCTTTGAGCGCGCCCGCTTTGAGCGCGAGCGAACACGGCCCGTTGACGCAGGCGGAATCGCAGCTGTTCATCTCTATGAACATCCCCGAAAGGCTCTCTATGTTTTCGAGAACTTCCTTGCATTTTTCCGCGCCGTCGACGGCGACAAACTCGTATCCGTCGATATAGTTTTCGAACGACTTGATGATGCCGCGGGAAATGGGATAATATTTCGCGCGGTTGACGCCGCCCGCCTGTTTTACGGGAATGTGCGCGATCTCCGAAAGGACGATCCCCTTGTCCGCAAACATCGCCGCGAGGTCTTCAAACGTAAGAACGCCGTCCACCACGCCGCTCTCCCTCGCCTCGCGCTTTTTCGCGATGCACGGCCCGATAAAGACGACTTTTGCGTCGGGGTGCTTTTTGCGGATCATCTTCGCGTGCGCGATCATGGGCGTATCGACGGGCGCGAGATAGGCAAGCGCCTTCGGGTAATACAGCTCGATCATCGTGTTGACCGCAGGACAGCAGGAGGTAATGAAATTTTTGAACTTGCCGCCTTCGAGCAGTTTTTTATACTGCGCCGTGACTTCGCGCGCGCCGACGCTCGTTTCTTCCGCGTCGGCAAACCCCAGTCTGCCGAGCGCAAGCTTCATGACGTTGAAATCCTGCAGATCGAAGCTGGACACGAACGAAGGCGCCACCGACGCGATCACCTTGCCGCTTTTGAGAAGCTTTTCCACTTCGGCGCGCTCGGTATGCACGCTCTTGGCGTTCTGCGGGCAGACCTTCGTGCAGTGCCCGCAGAGGATACAGCGGCTTTCGATGATCTTCGCATGATGATCGACCACCTTGATCGCCTTGACGGGACACTCTCGCAGACATTTATAGCAGTCTTTGCAGCGCGCGTCTTTGAAATCGAGATAACTGATCATATTTCCCTCCGCGCGCCGCTCATTTTACGAGCGGATAGATCTGCGTGAGGAAAAGTTCCTCGCAATTATCCTTGTTCGCGTTGTGGATGAGAAGTTCGTCCGCAAGCACGCTCACGCCGTTCTGACAGTTGCCCACGCAGAAGGTCGCCTGCAGATCCACTTTGTCTTCCACCCCGTATTTTTTCACGATCCTTTTCATCTCCTCGATCACGTCGTAAGAACCGCGGAGATGACAGGAACTGCCTACGCAAACTTTGACTACCATAAAAACAACCTCTCGATCTGTATTTTATGCGCGCGCCCCAAGCAAACGCCCCGAAAAAATCATACCGGAACGGGCATGGCCGAACGGACGCGCACTGCCGCGCGGATCGCCCCGCACGGTCATGATTCGATAAAAAATTATCGATTTTTATTATAATATAAACCGCCCCGCAAGTCAATGGTTTTTTCAATTTCCCCTACGCGATTTTATGCGCGGCGTAAGCAAAAACCGTGCGGCGCAAGTTTCCTTGCGCCGCACGGCAATAACGTTTTCTTCGTTTTTGAAAACAAGCTCTTTAAGCAGAAACTTTCGCCTTGCGAACGGTCTTTCTTACAAACCTGACGACTTCGTCAAGAATGATGACCGTAAACGCCATGCCGACGATCTTCAGCCAATCGAGAAAACCGAGCGGCACCGTATCGAAGACAGGCCCCGCAAACTGCGTGATGACCACCTGCAGCGCAAAAGCGACCGCAAACGCAATGAGCATGAGTTTGTTTCTGAAAAAGTTGGGGAACACGCTCCTGTCTCCCAGTTCGCGGCAGTTGAACGCGTTGAAGAGCTGGAAGAGGACAAACAGCGTGAAGATAACGGTATCGGAAACTGCCTCCGCATCCGCCCCGCCGACCGCAATGCCGAGAAAATTCCACTGTTTCTGCGCGAGGCACACGGCGCACATGAACACGCCGTTGACGGCGATGCGCGTCATCATTTCCGCCGAGACGATGCTCTCTCCCCGCGCGGTCGGTTTTCTCTTCATCAGATCGTTGCGGATGGGTTCGAGACCGAGCGTGAGCGCGGGCGGGCCGTCCATGATGATGTTGATCCAGAGAAGATCGAGCGCGTTGAAGGGATTGTCGAAAGATTCGACAAACAATCCGATCACGGCACAGAGAAAGATGATCATGACGGACGCGACGTTGACGGTGAGCTGGAACTGAATGAACCGCTTGAAATTCTCGTAGATGCCCCTGCCCCACTTGACCGTCGTGACGATGGTGGAGAAGGAATCGTTGAGAAGGACGATGTCCGCCGCCTCTTTGGAAACTTCCGTGCCCGAAATGCCCATCGCGATGCCGACGTCGGCATTTTTGAGCGCGGGCGCGTCGTTGATGCCGTCGCCCGTGACCGCGACGACGTTGCCCTTGGCTTTCAGTTCCTTTACGACGCGCATTTTAAGGAGCGGCGTGCTCCGCGCGATCACGCGGACGGAAGGAAGCACCTTTGAAAACTCTTCGTCGGAGAGCGATTCGAGATAAGACGCCTCGACGGCGATGTGTTCCTCGTCCAGGATGCCCAATTCCTCCGCGATGGCGGAAGCGGTGACAATGTTGTCGCCCGTAAGCATTTTGAGGTCGATGCCCGCGCTCTTTGTCGCCTGCACGGCGTCGTATACCTCTCTGCGCAGAGGGTCGGTGATGCCCACGAACCCGTCGAAGATCAGATCACTTTCCGCCTCTTCGCGGCTTCGGGGACAGACGTCGGTGTTTTTGTGCGCGAATGCGAGCACGCGGCGGGCGCGTTTCTGCAAGCCGACGATCTCGCCCTCCGCCTTTTGCCTCTCCTCTTCGGAAAGGGTGCAGAATCCGAGTATCTTCTCGGGACTGCCTTTGGTATAGACGGCATACCCGTCCCCGTCGGCAACGCAGGTCGTCATGCTCTTCGCGTCCGAAGAAAAGGGATAGGACGCGACGATCTGCGCTTTTCCCCGCACCGCTCTGTAATCGGTGCCGCATTTCTCCGCAGAGACAAGAAGCGCGCCCTCCGTGGGATTTCCGACAAATCGCACCCTTCCTTCCTCTTCGAAGAGATCCGCCGTGCTGTTCAGACAATAATTGGCGAGCATGGCTGTGTTCGAAAATGTCGCGAGGTCATGGAACCTGCCGTCCGCATAGACGTCGACGACGGTCATGCGGTTTTCGGTGAGCGTTCCCGTTTTATCCGAACAGATGACGTTGATGCACCCGATCGTCTCGCAGGCGATCATCTTTTTGACGAGGGCGTTTTCGCGCGCCATTTTCGCTATATTGATGGAAAGCGAGATCGCCACGATCGTGGGAAGCCCCTCGGGGACCGCCGCGACCATCAGCACGATGCTCTCGATGAAAACCTTGCTCACGCTCTCGAACGACGCCGTGCCCGTAACAAGGATATGTACGAGCTGAATGATGAAGATGAGCGCCGCAAATATGCCGCCGACGATCGTGATGGTCTTGCCGAGCCTGCCCATTTTTTCCTGCAACGGCGTCTTGCCTTCCCCGCCGCCCTGGATCTCCCGCGCGATCAGCCCGAATTCCGTTTGGTCGCCCACGCCCGTCACGACCATCTTGCCCGTTCCGCCCGTGATGAAACAGCCGGAAAAGACCATATTCGTCCGTTCGGCGACAGGCACTTCTCTCGAAAAAGCCGCGCCCGCGTCTTTTTCGACGGGCACGCTCTCGCCCGTAAGAGAAGATTCGTCGCTCATCAGCGATACGCTCTCCAAAAGCCTGCCGTCGGCTACGACTTTATTGCCCGTTTCCAGAAAAACGATGTCGCCCGCGACCAGCTCCTGCTGGGGGATATACTGCACGATCCCGTCGCGCACGACCTTGATCTCGATCCCCTCTTTGATCTTGTTGAGCTCCTCGAATGCCTTGGCGCTCCTGCCTTCCATGATGATGGTAAGCGCGACGGACACCGCGATCGCGACAAAAATGCCGATGCACTCGACAAAATCTCCGTCGCCCGTCTGCACTTCTTTGACCGTGTTCACCGCGATCGTGATGACCCACGCAAAGAAGAGAAGCACGAGCATCGGCTCCGTCGCGGCATCGAAAATGCGGCGCAGAAGGCTCTTTTTCTTCGCGCGCGAAAAGACATTCCTGCCGAACTTTTCACCGTTCTTCTGCGCCTGCGCAGACGTCAGCCCGTTCTGCGCGTCGGAAGAAAAACCGCGCACGATCTCTTCCGCTGTTCCCAAATAATGATTCACTGCCGATCAGACCTCCCCGACGAAAGAAAAACCGCAGGCGCTCTGCGCGCCTGCGGACGGTGTTTTCTGTTTCTGTGAAAAGAGCAGACTCCGACCATATAAGCGTGTTTGCGCTGTATATGAGTCTTGCAATTTCAGACAAGCCTATATCCCTTCGGATATGTGATGAAGACTTGACCCGCGTCTCACGCGCCTGCTACTCCCTCACGGATTTTTATTTCGGTTGTTACCTGCATTATACCTTAGCGAAACCGCTTTGTCAAGCGGAAAAGCTGCGCAAATTTTGAATTTACCTCATTTTTACAGATATGCGTCAACACGGCTGTCCGCTTTCACTGTCTTTCCACGAGAAAACCGAGCGCGCCGAGTTTTCTCTCGATCGCGTCGAGCACCTCTTCGCTTTCGGCGCCGACGGTGTGGTAATGATACCCCGAAGTGACGTTTTTCAGAAGGGTGGACTTGCCGCTCGCGATCTTGTCGATGAACGCAAGCGCTTTCACGCGGCTGTCGATGCCCATTTCCGCGCTGAGCGTGCCGTATACTTTATGATGCACGAACACGTTTTCCACGCAGCCGCCCTCGTCCACGACGGCGAACAGCTCCGCCTGCGTGTCCGCATCGGAATGCCGCACTTTGAAAACGCGCGTCCTCTTTGCGTCCGTGCCCGCAATATAGCCGCGGTTGGTGGAGATGATCTTTTCCCCCTCTGCGCGAAGAAGGGCGATATCCTGCACGATCACCTGTCTGCTCACGCCGAATTTTTCCGCAAGACTCGTGGCGGAGACAGGTTCCGCCCCCATCCTTGCCGCGATCTCCCTGCGCCGTTCTTCCCCGTTCATACGTCTTTGCTCCTATTCGGCGACTTCAAAGCCGCCCCCAAAATCTTCGTCGATCTCTACGGGATGCAGATTTTTCAGCGACACGTCGAGAATGGGCGCCGAATGGGTGAGCGCGCCGCTGGAAACGACGTCCGCACCGATGTCTTTGAGCCGCGCGATGTTTTCTGCG
>CALVSU010000077.1 GCA_944359385.1 uncultured Clostridia bacterium
GCATTTCCGCTTCTGTAACAGAATATAAAACAAGAAAGAGGTCTTTGCCTGTCGGGCAAAGACCTCTTTTAGTTAAAACAAAATATTGTGATGAGAAAAGATGCGTTACTGATAAATATTCAGCTTTGCATGGGTTCTCTTGCGGGCGGCGCGGCGTTTTGTTTTCTCCATTTCGAGGGCGAAACGCCGAACGCGCGGCGGAACTGTTTGGTAAAATAGTTATAATCGGGTATGCCGCAGAGCACGGCGATCTTTGCCACGGGTTGAGCGGTTTTTTCCAACAGCTCGCGGGCGCGGCAGAGACGGCGCTCTTTTACGAAATCGGCGACCGTTGCGTCAAAGCGATCGCGGAACAGGGAATAGATCTCATTGCGGGAGAGGCGGAAGGTGCGGCAGAGCGCGGTTACGGAGAGGTCCTGCGTCAGATTTTTTTCTATATATTCGCAGAGGCGGGATTCGAGCCGTCCGCCGTAATCTTTTATGAGCGCACGCAGGTATTCATATCCCGCGCAGGCGTCGAGGATGTGGATGGCGGAATGGATCTTGTCCATGCCGATGACGGGAAGGTTTGCATAAAGGGCGCGAAGGTCTGCCCGCATTTCTTCGGGAAAATCGCGGAAATCGGGCATGACGTTTGCCTGCTGCGTGCGAATCTGCCCGATCGCGATGTAGCCGATGATCTTTTCCTCGTATAATATGGGGGAAAAACATTCGAGAAGTCCCGCATGGCAGGCGGTCACGGCACGGCGGCGGGTCTTTTTGCATTCGGCGAACGCGCGTCTGTCGCAGTCGAGACAGCGCTTTTCTGCCCGTGCGTCCGAGCGAACGAGGTTGCAGAAAGGTGAAAGTTTTTCGGGATAATAGCAAAGTTCGTTTTCCGCGTCGTCATAAATACAGATCTTGATGCCCGTCAGGTTATAAAAATCGTGCAGAAGTTCCTGCATTTTTTGCAGATCGTAAGTACGCATATCCGTAAACTCCGATACGAAATTACCATATTGTCGGATAAATGATACTATAAAACGCGGAAAAAAGCAAGTATACTGAAAAAAATTACAAACGGAGAGAGGGCAGGATATGAATTTTCTCAGCCTTGACGTCGGCACGACCTGTTGCAAATGTCAGCTTTTTTCCGAAGAGGGCAGGATCGTAGCCTATCACAGCGAGGAATATCCGCTGCGCACGGTCGGTGCGGAGCGGTATGTCGACACGGACGAGATATTTTCCCGCATAAAGGACATGATGCGGTTTGCCGTGGCGGCGGGCGGTTTTTCTTCCGTCTGTATTTCGTCTATCGGCGAATCGTTTGTTTTGCTCGACAGGCAAGACGGGATGCTTTTCCCTCCCATGCTCTATACCGATCCGCGAGGTGAGGAAGAGGCGGGGGCGCTTTTGCGGCAATTCGGCGCGCAGGCTCTGTTTTCTCGGTTAGGACTTTTGCCGCAAAGCATGTTTTCGCTGAGCAAACTGCTCTGGATCCGCAATCATCGTCCCGATCTCTATGCGAAGGCGGACAAGGTGCTGCTGATGTGCGATTATATGGGATATCTGCTTACGGGCAAGTGCGTCATCGATCCGGGGCTCGCTTCGCGCACGGGCGCATTCGATATCGCGCGCAGACAGTTTGACGGCGAACTCCTCGGAGAGCTGGGCATATCCCCGTTTCTGTTTTCCGAACCGAAAAAGACGGGCAGCGTCGTCGGGGAACTGAAAGAGGAGCTGAAAAAAGAGCTGGGGCTTGCGGGGAGCGTAAAGCTGGTGCTCGGTTCGCACGATCAGATCTGCGCGGCGCTTGGCGCGGGGGCGGTCAAAGCAGGCGACGCGGTGGACGGCATGGGCACGGTGGAATGCCTTACGGCTGTGACGGACAGGAAGCCTTCCGACGTGCGCATGGGCGCGCAGGGCTATGTGTGCGTTCCCTTTGCGGAGGACGGGCTGTACTGCACCTATATGTTCAATTATTCCAACGGTTCGCTGATCGACTGGTACAGGAAGAACATCCTGCACGGTTACAGAGGGGAGGATGACAGCTTTTTCGCCTACATCGAAAGGAGAATGCGGGAAGGTCCGACGGGCATCCTTGCGCTCCCGTATTTCGCGGGGGCGGCGACACCGTATCAGAATATTTCCGCGAAGGGAGCATTTCTCAACCTCACGACCAAGACGACGGACGCCGATATTTACAAGGCGATCCTCGAAGGCACGTCGATGGAAATGCGGCTGAACGCGGAAACGGCAAAGCGGTATGGTTTCAGGGTCGAAAGCGCCGTGGCAACGGGCGGCGGCGCGAACAGCACCGCATGGCTGCAGATCAAGGCGGATATACAGAACATTCCTGTGCGCACCCTCCGTTCTTCCGAAGGCGGCCTTTGCGGGTGTGCCATGTTGCAGGCGGTTGCGGCGGGCGTCTGTGCCGATCTTACTTCGGCGGCGGCGCGGTTTGTGCAATATAAAGACGTCTTTCTGCCCGATGCGGCGCGTCATGCCGCATATGAAGGGCAGTACAAAAAATACAAAAAACTGTATAAAACGGTAAAGGAGTTCTATTGAGATGAAATTTGCATTGTTTTTCGGGAATCGCGGCTTTATGCCCGCGGAGCTGATCGCGGGCGCTCGCGCCGACATGATCAAGGCGGTGACGGACGCGGGGCATGAGGCGCTGGTCATGGACGAAAAGGCGACCCGCTACGGCGCGGTGGAAACGCGCGACGAGGGAAGGTTGTACCACGACTGGCTGAAAAGCCATGAAGGGGAATACGACGGGGTCATCCTGTGTATGCCCATCTTCATCGACGAAAACGGCGCGGCGGCGGCATTGCAGGACGCGAACGTTCCCATTCTCATGCAGGCGTACCCCGACGAGATCGGCAAGATGGACTTCGCCCACCGCCGCGACGCGTTCTGCGGTAAATTCTCGGTGACGGACGTCTTTTATCAGTACAATATCCCGTTCACGGTAATGAAGCCTCACGTCGTGCATCCGCTTTCCGACGCCTTCCGCAAAAACCTCGAGGATTTTGCCGCGGTCTGCCGCGTGGTGAAGGGGATGAAACGGTTTAATCTCGGCTGTATCGGCGCGCGCACGACCGCGTTCAAGACGGTGCGCTTCGACGAAGTCACCCTGCAGCGCTACGGCATCAACGTGGAGAGCTTCGATCTGTCCGAACTCGTCTTCAAGGTCGGTCAGAAAAAAGACACCGACAAAAAAGTGCTCGAAAAAGTGAAACGTCTTGAAAATTACACGGATTTTTCGCTTGTTCCCGAAAAGAACAAGTTTACTCTCGCGAAAATTTCCGTCGTCCTCGATGAATACATCGAGGAATACCGTCTGGACGCGATCACGCTCAGATGCTGGAACGAGATGGAGACTGTTCTGCGCGTCTGCCCGTGCGTGCTCTTGTCCGAGCTCAACGACCGCGGCATCGTGGCGAGCTGTGAAATCGACCTCTGCTCCGCCATCACTATGCGCGCAATGGCGCTCGCGAGCGGCAGGCCGACGGCGTGCCTTGACTGGAACAACAACTACGGCGACGACGAAAATAAGGTCATTCTCTTCCATTGCGGGCCCGTTGCGCAGTCGCTTATGGCGGGCAAGGGTACCGTCACCGAGCACAAGATGTTTGCCAAGGGCGATCCCGGTTCGGGTTGGGGGAGCAACGAAGGGCGCATTGCGGCGTTCGACATGACCTTCTCCAACTGCTTTACCGAAAACGGCAGACTCAAAGTGTATGCGAGCGAAGCGCGCTTTACGGGCGAGCCCATCGAGGAGGGGTATTTTGGCTGCGGCGGCGTAGCGGAAATACCCGATCTGCAAAATAAGCTGCTGCGGCTGGCGAAAGGCGGGTTCAAGCACCATACCACCGTCGGCACGGGGCACATGAAAGCGGTTCTGGAAGAGGCTTTTTCCACCTACCTGCACTATGACATCGTCGATATAGAGAGGTAAAAAATTATGTTGTCATCTTTGAAAGAAGTCATTGAAGAAGGGAAGAAACGAAACATCGCGGTGGGTGCGTTCAACACGCCCAACCTCGAATGCCTGCTCGCCGTTCTCGGCGCGGCGGAAAAGCTGGATGTTCCTGTCATCATTTCTCACGCACAGCTGCACGAGAGCGTTGCTCCTTTGGATAAGATCGGACCCGTCATGGTCGAACTTGCAAAGAGAAGTTCGGTAAAAGTGTGCGTGCATCTCGATCACGGCGAAGACTTCGCGTATTGCAAAAAAGCGATCGCGCTGGGCTTTACGTCGGTGATGATCGACTATTCGACAAAACCGTATGAAGAAAACGTCGAAGGTACGCGCGAGGTCGCAGACTTCGCACACGCGCGCGGCGTGGACGTAGAGGCGGAGCTGGGAAGGCTTCCCAACCGCGAAGGCGGCGCAGGCGGCGGCAATGAAAGACCCGAGGATCTGTACACCGACCCTGAACTTGTGCAGGATTATCTCCGCAAGACGGGTGTGGACGCGCTCGCCATCGCCTTCGGAACGGCGCACGGCATTTATAAGGTGAAACCCGTACTGAATATGGATGTCATCACAAAGGTGCGCGAAAAGACGGACATTCCCCTCGTCATGCACGGCGGGAGCGGCATTTCGGATGCGGAATACCGCGAAGTCATCCGCCGCGGCATCAATAAGATCAATTACTATACTTATATGTCGTATGCGGGTTATGCGGCGGCAAAGGCGCATGCGGAAAAGGAGCCGACGGGATTTTTCCACGATATGGCGCTCTCCGCACAGAAAGCGATGCAGGAAAACGCGGAAAAGACTTTGCGCGTTTTCAGTAATATGGAGTAAGCAATGGACGGGCGCATTTCCAATTTTATGCAGGCGGCTTCCGTCCGTCGATATGAGATGACGGAGGGAAAGGAGCGCGGGCTTCGCGTTCTGGACTGCGACAACGGGAAGATCCGTTTTTTGCTCAACGAGAGCAAGGCGTTGGACGTCATGCAGCTGTATCACGAAGGGCAGAACGTCTCTTTTATAAGCAAGAACGGATTTACCGCGCGGGAGATCCCGTTTGCGAGTCGCTTTGAGGGCGGCATGGTCTATACCTGCGGGCTGGACAGCGTGGGCGCGCGGGAAGGATATGATTTGCACGGAAGTCTGCACAATATTCCCGCCAGGGTCACGCGCGTTTGCTGTGACGAAAAGGGGATCGCGGCGGAAGCGGAGATTTCCGACACCGCGCTGTTCGCAAAAAATCTGGTGCTTTGCAGGAAAATATATTCCGCATTCGGTTCGGATACGCTGGAAATTTCCGACACGCTGGAAAACAGAGGCGCGTGCGCGGAGGCGTACTGTCTTTTGTATCACGTCAATGTGGGCTATCCGATGCTGGATGCGGGCGCGCGCGTGGAAGGAGACGTTTCGCAAGTGATTCCTCGCACAGTGTGGGCGGAAAAGCAGATTGCGCTGCGTGAAGAAATATCCATGCCCGAGGCGGGTGTGGAAGAGACCTGTTGTTTTTTGAAATTCGGGCAGCCGAAGGCTTCGCTTGTCAATGAAAAACTCGGCAAGAAATTTTCTCTTGCGTGGTCTGGGGACACTCTGCCGCACTTTGTACAGTGGAAGAGCATGGCATCGGGCGATTATGCGCTGGGGCTCGAGCCTTGCACGACGGAGCTGGACGATCGCTTTTCTTATCGCGAACTCGGCGCGGGCGAACGCGTGCGTTTTTTGCTTTCACTGCGCGTTGAAAGATTATAAATTTATTTCAAAAAATCTCATCAGCACAGGCGCGCATTCGGAACGAAGGCGCGCCTGTGCTGTTTTTGTAAGGTAAAATTATGGTGCAAGGATTGTCAACCTTTTTTGTTGAACAGGTTGACAATTTTTTTTGTTTATGGTAAGATGGACGTATGCGATTGAAAGAAGAGATCTTAAAACAACTGGAAGAGAACAGAGGCAATTTTATTTCGGGTGAATCGCTCGCCGCGCGCTGGGGGGTGAGCCGCGGTGCCGTATGGAAAGCGATCAGGAGTCTCGAAAAGGACGGTTTCTGTATTTTATCCGTCAAGAACCGCGGGTATGCGCTCTCTGCCGAGAGCGATGCGCTTTCGGAGAGCGGCATCAAAAAATATGTCGGCGAAGGGTTTGACGTGCGTGTCATAAAGCGTGCGGCATCCACGAACGACGAGGTGAAGAAACTTGCGGAGAACGGTGCGGGCGAGTGGAGCGTCGTCATTGCGGAAGAGCAGAGCGCAGGAAGAGGGCGTTTCGGCAGGCCTTTTTATTCTCCCGAGGGGAGCGGGCTGTATATGAGCATTCTTCTTCGTCCGAAGTTTCCCGCGGCGGATACGCTGTTTATAACGACTTCGCTGGCAGTCGCCGTGTGCGAAGCGATCGAGCGCGTTTCGGGAAAACGAGCCGATATCAAGTGGGTCAACGATATTTTCATGGACGGCAGAAAAGTTTCGGGCACGCTCACGGAAGCATCGTTCAGCGTAGAGAGCGGCGGGCTTTCCTATGCCGTCGTCGGCGTTGGTGTCAATGTGAAGAGCGGTTGTTTTCCGCCGTCGCTCAGTGAAATTGCGGGATCCGTTTACGGAGAAGGGGAATACCCCGTCGAGGGCCGTGCGCGTCTTGCTGCGGCGATCTTGGAACGTTTCCGTTATTATTATGATCGTATTCCAGAACGTGCGTTTTTTTCTGAATACAGGCGAAGATCTTTGGTCATAGGCAAACGTGTCAGCGTGTTTTCGGGCGCGCTGGAAGGGGAAGCGGAAGTGCTTGACTTGAATGAGAACTGTTTTCTGAAAGTGCGTTTTCCCGATGGCCGTGAATGTCTTTTATCCTCGGGGGAAGTGAGTATAAAGCTGAAATAAGCAAGGATATCGAGTATTATGTCAGAGATAAATTGTAAGAATTGCGATAAAATTGAAGGAGATACGAGGAAGAAAGTGCGGGCAAGGCGTGCGGCGGCTGACGTGGCAAGATGCGCACTCTTTGTTGCATTGATGGTTGTTTCGGCGTTTATCAGCATTCCCGTTCAGCCTGTTCCGTTTACCTTTCAGACGGTCGTTGCCGTGCTTGCAGGATTGTTGCTGGGGCCGAAACGCGGAGGCGCGGCTGTGGCGATCTATGTCTTTATGGGGCTGTTGGGATTGCCCGTCTTCACGAAGGGCGGCGGATTTGCGTACGTGTATCAGCTTACGTTCGGTTATATCGTCGGCTTTGCGGCGGCGGCGTTTGCGGCGGGGCTTGCTCGCGGGAAAGGAAAATTGACGCTTCCGCGTGCGGTCGCGGGTTCGTTTGTCGGTTTCTTAGTGAACTATGCGATCGGCATACCGTATTTTGCGCTGATCTGGAAATATTATATGCATCTCGGCGGGCTTTGGAAAGCGCTGGTAAGCTATAATTTTTTGTATATGCCCAAAGACATCGTCCTCTGCGTACTGGCGTCGGTTATTGCGGTGAAAGTCGCGGCGGCATTGAAGAAAGAGGGAATACAGCTCGGCGGGGAAAAGTCTTTCAGGCAATGAGGGGCGCCATCTCCTAATGAAAAGTGAGGTTTGTTCTTAATGAGGAGAAATTCAAAGGCGGTCAGGCTTTGATTTTCTTTTTTTCTTTGCAAAAATTAAAATTTATCGTTTGACAAAGGCGTGCGCCTCTGTTATAATATATAGGCTGTCGGGAAACGGTAAGGGATTTTCGAAGGTATAACCTACGGAACAGATGTCCGTTGCGGCGGCGGTGCAAAGGGTCGCGTGGCGACCGAAAAGAACAGAGAACATCGAGGTGTAGCGCAGTTTGGTAGCGCGCTTGGTTCGGGACCAAGAGGTCGTGGGTTCAAGTCCCGTCACCTCGACCACAGATAAGACGAAAGGTTGCAGCCTTTCGTCTTTTTCAAAAACAAAAGTTAAAGAATCGTTCGAGAAAGGATCGCGATGAAAAGCATATTGTTTGTGTGTCTTGGCAATATATGCCGTTCGCCCATGGGGGAATTTATTTTTAAGGATCTGTTGAAGCGTGAAGGGCTTTCGGATTGTTTTTTTGTAGCTTCTGCGGGGACAAGCGCGGAAGAAGAAGGCAATCCCGTATATCCTCCCGCGCGTGCGGAGCTGAGAAAACACGGCATCGAATGCGTCGGCAAGCGGGCGGTACAGTACAAATCTTCCGATTATGCGAAATACGATTATATACTTGCCATGGAATCGTGGCACGTACAGAGCATAATGCGCCGTTCGGGTGATCCTGACGGAAAAGTACATCGACTGCTGGATTTTGCGGAACGGCCGCGGGATATTGCCGATCCTTGGTATACGGGCGATTTTTCGACCGCTTACCGAGAGATCGAGGAAGGGTGCGAATGTTTTTTGCGGGAACTTCGTCAACGCGGTGAAATTTAAGCGGTAATACGATCGAACGGCGAACAGAGCAAAAAGAGAGACGCGGTTTGTTTGTTTTGAAAATTTTTTCATAATGCCCCCTAAAAACGTTTTACTTTTTTGTAAAATCATGTATAATAGATTATGCTGTTTTTCAAGAGACGGCAGTGAGTTTCTGTAAAGGCGAAGAGAAAAACAGTATTGAAGGATCGAGGTGTAGCGCAGTTTGGTAGCGCGCTTGGTTAGGGACCAAGAGGTCGTGGGTTCAAGTCCCGTCACCTCGACCA
>CALVSU010000078.1 GCA_944359385.1 uncultured Clostridia bacterium
AATCTTCCTTGTTCCATCGGTTCGGGCATGACGGCGGTAGATTTGGAAGATTTTTCCGAGGATGCGGATGATTGTTCGTTTATTCTGGATATTTTCGATTGTCTCGGGAATGTTCTGACCGTTTCCGAAGACAAACTCAACGCCGTTACGGGGATCAGCGGCAGCGGCCCCGCCTATGTTTATATGTTCATCGACGGACTGATCAGGGCGGGTGTAAAGCAGGGGCTTACGGAAGACGAAGCGAAGTCGCTAGCCGTGCAGACTGTCCTCGGCGGCGCGGATATGGTTGCGCATTCTGATGACAAGACACTCGACGAACTCATCGGCGCAGTTTGCAGCAAAGGCGGCACGACCATTCAGGCAGTGGAATCATTCCGCCGTGATGATATGGAAGGCATGATCGACAGGGCGGTCTCCGCCTGCGTGCAGAGGGCGAAAGAGCTTTCCGAATAAATCCGTATGAAAAAGATCGATTTGTATACGGACGGGGCATGTTCCGGCAATCCCGGTGCGGGCGGCTGGGGCGCGATCCTGATTTATAAAGGCGTCGAAAAGGAGATCAGCGGCGGCGAAAAGTCCACGACAAATAACCGCATGGAGATCTTTGCCGTGATCGCGGGACTTCGGTGTCTGAAAGAAAGCTGTGAGGTAAGAATTTATAGTGATTCCGCTTATACAGTCAATGCGTTCAATGAAGGCTGGATATACGGTTGGATGAAGAACGGTTGGAAAAAAGCGGACGGAAAGCCTGTAGCAAATGCGGAGCTTTGGAACGAATTGTATTCCGAAACCAAAAAACATAAGGTTGAATTTGTCAAAGTCAAAGGGCATGCCGATAACGCATACAATAACCGATGCGACGAGCTTGCCCGCGCGGCGATCAGAAGTCTCGGCTTGTAAAATGACTCCGATCGGTGCGACATGATTTTATTCGAAGAGCGCTTTACGCGCCCTTCGGGGCGGAAAAGGGTGTGCAAAACAAAAAGCACGCTTTTTTGTCTTTTTATTTATAAAAATTTTATCGGTGAAATAGAATATACTGTTATAAAGGCAATTTTGCCCGATATACGACGAGAACCTTATAACATGAAAAATAAATCATCATTCAGAAAAATTTTACCCTATCTGCTCTTGGCGGTCTGTGCCGTAACGACGGTTGCATTGACCTTTGTCTGCGTTCCGCGGTTCAGACAGGGATTTATTTTTGAGCATGCAAAAGTCATTCTTTCTGTGGCTGTCTGCGTCGAACTTGTGTATATTGCACTGACTTTGTTTTTTGGCGCCAGGAAATCGGAGACTGTATTTAAATTCATGCTTACGGGCATAGTGCTGGCGGCATTCCTTCTCCTTATGCTGTTTATTTTTCAGGCGACGGGATTGATGGACAAGATCGGAACGGTTGAAAAATTGCGCAAGCTCGTCGAATCCACGGGGGCATGGGCGCCGCTCATTTTTATCGTCATTCAGTTTTTGCAAGTTGTCATCTTGCCCATTCCCGGAACGCTCACGGTGGGCGCGGGAGTGTTGCTGTTCGGTCCATTGAAAACCAGCCTTTACAGTCTTGCGGGCATTTTTGCGGCGTCTTTGGTTGCGTTCTGGATCGGAAGGCATCTCGGCTATAAAGCGGCTGCCTGGATCGTAGGAAAAGAAGATCTGGACAAATGGCTGCAAAAGGTAAAGGGAAAAGACAGGGTCGTTCTCAGCGCGATGTTCCTCCTGCCCGTTTTTCCCGACGATATTTTGTGTTTTGTCGCAGGGCTCTCCACGATGAGCTGGAGGTTTTTTATCGTCATTCAGCTGATCGCGCGCACGATCTCCGTCTTTGTGACGAGCTTTTCCCTGAACGGAAATATCATTCCTTACAATACATGGTGGGGCATTCTGATCTGGTGTTTGATCGGCATCGCTGTGATTGCGCTGTTTGTTCTTCTGTACCGTAAAGGTGAGAAGATCGAGAAGTGGTTTTTCGATCTTTTTCATAAAAAGAAACGAAAGAATGCTGCCGCCGCCTGTGAAAAACAAAAACGGTACAGTCTTGCACAAAACGAAAAAACGGAAGCGTCGGCGGATGCGGACATCGTAGCGGTTTCGTCGGAAACAGGCGCAAAAGCGGAAGCATTCACAAAAGCGGAATCGGAGATAAAAACTGTCAATAATAAAAAGGAAGTTCCGTGAGGGGACTTCCTTTTTCCGCCATAAAAGCCGGTATGCGCGCGCCCGTCGTGCGTGCGTTTGGACTGTTTTCGCGGGTGTCCCGCAAAAGAAAAGGCAGAAATGTTTGTCCTTTGGTTTTACGGCGGCAAAGTGTTTGGCTTTTTCGGGCAGATATGGTATAATGTCGCAAATGAAGCGTTAAAAGAGGTCAATTATGTTACAGGTCACCAACGTCAGCTTGCAGTACGGGAGCAAAAAGCTCTTTGAGGATGTCAATCTCAAATTCACGAAAGGGAACTGCTACGGCATTATCGGCGCGAACGGCGCGGGAAAATCCACCTTTTTGAAGGTGCTTTCGGGAGAGATCGAGCCGAATAAGGGCGAGGTGAGCATGGATAAAAACGAGAGGATGTCCGTGCTCATGCAGAACCAGAACGCATTTGACGATCAGACGGTCGTGCGGACGGTCATGCTCGGGCATAAGAGACTTGTCGAGGTGATGGACGAGCGCGAGGCAATTTATGCGAAGGCGGATTTTACTGACGAAGACGGCATCCGTGCGGGCGAGCTGGAAAGCGAGTTCGCGGAGCTGAACGGTTGGGAAGCGGAATCGGAAGCGCAGACTCTTCTCAACGAGCTGGACATACCTTCGGAGGACCATTATGTCCTGATGGGCGACCTTGACGCGAAAAAGAAGGTCAAGGTCCTGCTCGCGCAGGCGCTTTTCGGCAATCCCGATATCCTGCTGCTCGACGAGCCGACGAACAACCTGGACATCAAAACGGTGCGCTGGCTGGAAAATTATCTGCTGGATTTTGAAAACACCATCATTATTGTTTCGCACAACAGGCATTTTTTGAATAAAGTCTGCACATATATATGTGACGTGGATTTCGGCAAGATCAGCCTTTTTCTCGGGAACTACGACTTCTGGTATCAGACCAGCCAGCTGATCGCGCGTCAGATGCGCGACCAGAACAAGAAGATGGAACAGCGCGCGAAGGAGTTGCAGGACTTTATCGCACGTTTTGCCGCGAACGCGTCTAAATCTCGTCAGGCTACGTCCAGGAAAAAGGAACTGGAACGTCTCACGCTCAATGATATCAAGCCGTCGCTCCGCAAATACCCCTTTATCGATTTTAAGTTCGAGAGGGAGATCGGCAACGATATTCTGATGGTGGAGGGGCTGACCAAGAAAGGGTATTTTGAAAATCTCGATCTGATCGTGCAGAAAAACGAGAAGATCGGTTTTGTCAGCGATAAGAGCACGACGGTCACCATGCTTTTCGACGTTTTGACGGGAAAGGTCGCGCCCGATGCGGGGACTGTGAAGTGGGGCAAGACGATCACGCTGTCCGTATTGCCGCAGAACAACAACGAATACTTTGAAAACTGCGAACTCACGCTCGTAGAGTGGCTGAGTCAGTTTTCCAACGATCATTACGAAGAATTTTTGCGCGGCTGGCTGGGAAGAATGCTTTTTTCGGGCGAAGAGGCGCTCAAAAAGGCGAAAGTGCTTTCGGGCGGCGAAAAGGTGCGCTGTATGCTCGCAAAAATGATGCTTGAAGGGAGCAACTTCCTCATCTTCGACGAGCCGACCAACCACCTTGATCTCGAATCGATCACGGCGCTCAACAACGGCATGAAGAATTTTAAGGGTTGTATGCTTCTTACTTCGCACGACCAGGAGCTCATGAATACGGTCGCAAACCGTATCATAGAGATCGGCGGCGGCAAAAAGACATTCGATAAAAACGTCACATACGATGAATATCTCGATCTGACGAATGCCTGACGGCAGACGGTGTGTCTTTCTTGGTCGGATCGGAATGAAACGCTTTGACACGGCAGGTTTTTTGCCATGACAGGGAGGTCAACTGTATGTCGGAAAACAAGAAAAATAGGATCGCGGACGGCGCGGATGAAAACAGGGAGCCGCAAAGCGCAGGCGAAGGGAAAGATAGTTCTTCCGCGCGCACGGAAAGCACGCAGGGTACGCATACCGGAAACGGAGATTTTCGGGAAAGAGACGGGGAAAGACAAGAAGGCGGCGAAGGATGTGAGAGCGGCGGTCAAGGCGAAAGCGGCAACGCGCGGCATCCGTCGCACGACGAACTGGTGCAGAAGAAGATCATCTGCTCGCTGGCGTATGTGTTCGGGATTTTGTTTTTTCTTCCGCTTGCGATATATCCGAACGACGATTTTGCGAAATTTCATGCAAACCAGAGCCTCGTCGTTCTTCTGGTGTCCGTGATCGGCGGCGCGGTTTTCGGGCTTTTGTCGGCGATCCCCGCTATCGGCGTGATCTTTGCCGTGGTCGCTTCTGTTTTCAGCGTTGTCATGCTTGTTGCGTGCATTCTCGGCATCCTCGGCGTGGTGCGGGCGGAAAAATATGAACTGCCCGTGCTCGGAAAGATCAGGATCATCAAATGAACCATTCCCGCAGGCTGTGCCTGCGGGAAATTTTTTTTAATTCCGTTGCAAATACTGCTTGTGTTTGGTATAATAAACGGGAAATCAAAGGAGCCTTACAATGTTGAAACTGGTACTTATAGACGGAAACAGCTTGCTCAACCGCGCGTTTTATGCGACAAAACTTCTCACGACGAAAGACGGCACGCCGACGAACGCGGTCTTCGGTTTTATAAAACTGCTTTTGAAGATCAACGGCGATCTGAAACCGGACAGGCTGATCGTCGCTTTTGACCTCAAAGCGCCGACATTCCGTCATAAGATGTACGATCAGTACAAGGGCACGCGCAAACCCATGCCCGACGATCTCGCGGTCCAGATGCCCATACTCAAATCTCTTCTTGCGTCGATGCGCGTCGCCATGTGCGAAAAGGAAGGGTACGAGGCAGACGATATCATCGGTACGCTTTCACGCAAATTTGAAGACACGCATAGCGTCATCATCACGGGCGACCGCGACTCTTACCAGCTCGTCAATGAAAATACGGACGTTTATATCACCAAAACAGGCGTGAGCGACGTCACGAAACTTACGTTTGCGAATTTCAAGGCGCAGATCGGTTATGAACCGCGGCAGGTCGTGGACATCAAGGCTTTGATGGGCGACAGTTCGGACAACATTCCGGGCGTCGCGGGGGTCGGCGAAAAGACGGCGCTTTCGCTTATCGCCGCTTACGACAATCTGGACGAACTGTATGCACGCGTCGGGGAGATCGGCGGCTCTTTGCAGACAAAACTCGAACAGGGCAAAGAAAGCGCGTATCTTTCCCGCGCGCTTGCGGAAATAGACGTGCACGCGAACATCGACGTCGATCTGGACGAATGCAAGGTGGTGCTCCCGTTTTCCGAAGAGGTGCGCACGCAGTTTTTGCAGCTGGAATTTACTTCGCTTTTGAAAATGGACATCTTTGCAAAAGATACCCCCGCACCTGCGGCGTGCGAACGGGCAAAGGTGCTTTGCAAAAAGCTTTCGGACGCGTCCGATCTGATCGGACGGTTTGCGAAAGCAGGCGATGTCTGCGCGGTGTACCGAAACGGCGGATTTTATTTTTCTTTCGGCGACGGCACGGAATATCTTTTGAAAGAGCGCGAAAATCTTTTGGACGAAGGCATGGATACTTCGGAGATCGATCATGCGCTTGGGGCGGCTTTTTGCAAAAACGCAAGGCGCCTTATTGTTTACGGTAAAAAGAATCTGCGACACATACTTGCGCAACGGGGCATTCCTTTCGAGCGGGACGCCGAGGACGTCTCTCTCGTCAAGTATCTGACCGATTATACGGGGAAAGAGGACGATCTTGCGGCGGTGCTCGAAAGCAAAGGATTTGATCCCGCTGCGCCTGCGAGCGGCGTGCTGTGCCTGTGGGGGGAGCTGCTGCCGAAACTTGAAGAGGACGGGCTCGTTACCCTTTACCGCGACATCGAACTGCCGCTTTCCGACGTGTTGTATGACATGGAGCGGGAAGGAGTGCAGGTGGATACGGAGATGTTTTCCGTGTTCGAAAACAAATACAGAGAGGAAATCTCCGCAGTCTCCGCGCAGATTTTTGCCGCGGCGGGAGAGACCTTCAACCTCAATTCGCCCGCACAGCTCGGCAGGATCCTGTTTGACAAACTCAGGCTTCCCGCTCCTAAAAAAGGCAAAAAGGGGACGTATTCCACAAGCGCGGAGATCCTGGAAAAGCTGGCTCCCGACTATGAGATCGTGCGAGACGTTTTAAGGTGTCGTCATTTGCAGAAGCTTCTGTCCACTTATATAGAAGGATTCCGCCCGCTGATCGGCGCGGACAAACTGGTGCATACCTGTTTCAACCAGATCCAGACGACGACGGGCAGGCTTTCCAGCGCCAATCCCAATTTGCAGAATATCCCCGTGCGCGACGAAGAGGGGCGGGAGCTTCGCAAACTGTTTGTGGCGCGCGCGGAAGACAGGATCTTGCTCGACGCCGATTATTCGCAGATCGAATTGCGGCTTCTGGCGCATTTTTCGGGCTGTAAGGAGCTCATCGACGCATACAACAAGGGTGAGGACATCCACGCGCTGACGGCGTCGCAGGTGTTCGGCGTGCCGCTCGGCGAGGTCGACGCACAGATGCGCCGCGCCGCAAAAGCGGTCAATTTCGGGATCATTTACGGGATCAGCGATTTCGGACTCGCAAACAACCTCAACATTGCACCAAAACAGGCGCGCGAATACATCAGGGCGTATTTCGAACGATACAGCGACGTGAAAAAATATATGGATTCCAATGTTGAATTCGCGAGGAAACACGGCTATGTCACGACCCTGCTCGGAAGAAAACGCGTCATCGCGGAGATCCGTTCGTCCAATTTCAACATCCGCGCATTCGGCGAACGTGCGGCGATGAATATGCCTTTGCAGGGAAGCAGCGCGGATATCATAAAGATCGCGATGGTTAACATTGCCCGCCGCCTTCAGGAGGAAGGTCTGCGCTCAAAACTCATTTTGCAGGTGCATGACGAACTGGTCATCGACGCCTTTCTCGATGAAAAAGACAGGGTCGCAGACATCTTGCGGTACGAGATGGAAAATGCCGTCAGTCTGAAAGTGCCGCTGACGGCGGAAGTGCACAGCGGGAAAAACTGGTACGAAGCAAAATAAGGCTTGCTTGCAGCTGCGGGTGGTACGAGCAAAATTCAGGCATATGACGCTTGCGGCGGCAAAAGTGCGAACGGCGAAACGAATGCGGGGAGGGACGGTATGCGTCGGGAAAACGGGAAATTTTATACGGCGATCACTGGGGGCATCGGGAGCGGAAAATCCACCGTTGCCGGCATGATCGGAAAAATGGGATTTCCCGTATTTTCCGCAGATAAGATCGCGCGGGATATCTATCGTGACGAAAAAGTTGCGCAAGAAGCGGCAAAACTTTTCCCCGATTGTTTTGAGGGCGGCGTTGCCGACAGAAAAAAACTTGCCGCCGCCGCCTTTGCCGACGTTGAAAAACTGAAAAAGCTGAACGCGATCACCCATCCCGCTATCATGGAAAAGATGTTCGCTCTTGCGGCGCGCGCGGAGGGAGAATTTGTGTTTTTCGAAATCCCGCTGCTCTTTGAGGGTGGGTATGAAGTGCTTTTTGATCGCGTGATCGTCGTGATGCGTGATCAACGGGCGCGTCTGCATGCTGTGCGGATGCGTGACGGGCTTTCGGAAGAGGAAATACTTTCCCGCATAAAAAATCAGAGCGTTTACGAAAAAATCGATCTTTCAGGGCATACTGTAATATATAACGACGGAGACTTATCGTCTTTGCAAAGCAAGGTGACAGATGCCGTACAGGAGATCGTATCGAAAGAAAATTAAAATCATAGCTGTTGTTTTGGCGGTCGTTGCAGGCATATCGGCTTTTTTGCTCGGTGTCTATTTTTTTCTGATTCCGAGAAAATACCTGCAAGAAGTGCGTAGCGCCGCCGCTGCGTATACGTTGGAAGAAGAGCTTGTCTTAGCGATCATCCGCGCCGAAAGCAATTTCGATACGTACGCGGTGAGTCGTGCGGGGGCGTGCGGTCTTATGCAGATCATGCCTTCGACCGCTTTTTTTATCGCAAGGGGCAAAGAAGAACAGGATCTTTTTGATCCCGCGGAAAATATACGGCTGGGTTGCAAATACCTTCGCTATCTTTTTGACAGATTCGGAGATACCGAAGTTGTACTTGCTGCGTACAATGCGGGCGAGGGAAACGTGCGGCTCTGGCTCGCGGAGAACGATGGGGCGTCCTTGATCGGGAGTATACCTTACGGAGAAACGCGTGCTTACGTAAAAAGAGTAAAAAAGTTTTATAATTATTATAAATTCTTCTATTTTTGACTTGACAATTTAAATTATTTGTAGTAAAATAAATTTCGCTTGTGAGGATGGCGGAACTGGCAGACGCGTACGTTTGAGGGGCGTATGGAGAAATCCGTGTGGGTTCAAGTCCCA
>CALVSU010000079.1 GCA_944359385.1 uncultured Clostridia bacterium
GCTCCGTCTGCGGATACGTTTACGACGGGAATACCCCCTTCGAACAACTCCCTGACGATTGGACCTGCCCCGTCTGCCGCAGACCCAAATCCGTATTCAAAAAAATCTGACAACGCCAGATTGTATATTTTGTCTTTGAACATAAAAAGCGCGCCGCAACCCGTGCGGACGCGCTTTTTATTTCTCATTTGTTTTCCCTGTTTTTTCGTACCTCTATTGTAACACACCGTTTGGTGTAAGTCAAATATTTTACACCGTTCGGTGTAAAATAAAGATATGTATGCGATTAAATTTGCGGAAAACTTAAAAGAACTGATCGGCGAACGGAGCATAAGCAGCGTTGCCAAGGAGATCGGCATACCGCAGCAGACGCTGTCACGGTATCTGCACGCGCAAAGAGAGATCGGGCTGGAAAATCTATGCAAAATTGCGGATCACTTCGGAGTTGACCTCGATCTTCTGACGGGAAGAAGAGATTTTTGACCTTTTTTATGAGCACGGGTATCTTTATGCCCTTTTGCAAGCGCCCGCACGCCTTTTTCGGCGTGCGGGCGCTTGTATTTTTCGGCGTGCAAACACCTATTGTTTCAAAGTGCGGACGATCGCGGATCTCGCAAACGGGAGATCTCATTTTTCACTCCACGGGCGCCTGAAATTTTCCAAAAGCATGGACTTGCGGATATCGCGCATAGGCGGCGCGTTTTTCAACGCACGGACGATGTCTTTTGCGGTCGATTTGACCGCAGGGCAGAAAAAGCATTCACCCTTTCCTGCAACCCTTGCACGAACATTGCCGCGTGCCAGCCGTCACATACGGCGTGATGCACCTGCAATGCGAGCGGAAGCACCCGTTTTTCGCCTCGGTCAAAATATTTCCCGATCGTAAAGATGGGCGAAAAAAAACGCGAACTTTTGGGCAGATTCAAACTGAATCCTGTAAAACTCACCCAAGGGATACAGGAAACGTTAAAAAGGTTCCCTTCCGCATAAGGTTTGTCGGGCCTTGCCCGGCTTCCGCCGTATTCCTTCGCATCGCTCTGATAGCGCGCATAGAAGACAAAAAAGTCCTCATCGAACTCCGTCCATACGTTGGAAAAACGTCCGACCTCATCATGAAAGACCGTATAACAGGGATTTGTTTTATCATACCAGCCGAATCCGTTCTCGTTTTCGCTCATGCGAAATTCTCTGTGCGCATTGACTTCGGCGGAAAGACAATACAAAAAAGAAGGGAAAAACTGCACCCCCGCCTCTTTTACCCGCACACAAAACTCTGTCACGTCCAATTCGACGCACATCGAAAAGGAACAGGGAGCCTGCTCGCAGAAATACGAAAATTCTTTTTCCCTGCCTAGTTGCGCGGGCGTTACCTTATGAAAAACCATAATCGTCTTCTCCTTTGCCCTACTATACCATATTTGTGCGCAAAAAGCAACGCCGCGGCCCTATAAGCACTCGTTTTTATCCCCGCGCATATATATAAAGCATGACGATCATGGATTATGACAGAGAAGCCGCGCTTCTCTACGCGCGAAAATGGGCTTACCGCCGCAACCCCGCATACCTGAATTTCGACGGGATCGGCGGCGACTGCACGAATTTCGCTTCGCAATGCATTTACGCGGGCTGCGGGATCATGAATTACACACCCGTCACAGGGTGGTTTTACATAACCGCCGACAACCGCACCGCTTCCTGGACCGGGGTGGAATTCCTGTATAACTTCCTTGTTCGGAACGAGGGCGCGGGTCCCTACGCCGAAGAGACGGATATTTCCGCGCTGGAAATCGGCGACATCATTCAGCTCGGACGGGAAACGGGCGACTTTTACCATACCTGTGTCGTTTGCGGGTTCCGCGCAGGCGTGCCGCTCGTCGCCGCGCATACCTACGATACGTTCGGAAAGCCGCTCAATGCCTACCGCTTCGAAAAAGTCCGATTTTTGCACATTGCAGGCGTGCGCGCAGGAAATCAAACTTCTCTTGTGCAATGACCCGCGAAGCATATCCGCAATGAAAAAGAAGACTCCTTGATTCCTTCGACGCCTGCCTCCTGCAACCCCTCTGCCACGCGAAATTTAATAATGTTTGCGCCCGCGGCGGATGCCGCGGGCGATCGTAAACATTTGTATCGGTCGTTTCCGATCATGCCAAAGCCCGCGGCGAATGCCGCGGGCTCTTTCTTTATACTGAAATCTTTTTATTTGTTTCAGCCTTCCATTTTTTCGAGAAGTTTCAGATCGATCCCCTTCTCACCGATCTTGATGATCTCGACCTTGACGACGTCGCCGATGTTGAGCACGTCTTCGACCTGGTTGACACGCTTATCGGAGAGGCGGGAGATATGGATCATGCCGTCTTTGCCGGGCGCCAGTTCGACGAACGCGCCGACTTTGGAAAGAACGCGCACGACAGAACCGATGAACATATCGCCCACTTCGGGATCGCGTGCGATGGAAAGAATGATCGCCTTCGCGCGTTCCGCATTTTCAGTATTTTCGCCGTAAGTAGCGATGCAGACTTTTCCGTCGTCATCGATGTCGATCTTGACGTTCGTCTCCTCAATGATCTTATTGATGACCTTGCCGCCGCTGCCGATGACTTCGCGGATCTTATCGGGATCGATATTGAAGGAAATGATCTTCGGCGCGAATTTCGAGAGTTCTTTGCGAGGAGCGGACAGAGTTTCGAGCATCTTGTGCAGGATGAACTGTCTGCCTTCGTTCGCCTGCGCGATCGCGCGGCGGAGAATATCCTCGGAAGTACCTTTGATCTTGATATCCATCTGAATGGCGGTGATGCCCTTCTCGGTGCCTGCGACCTTGAAGTCCATGTCGCCCAGGAAGTCTTCCAGCCCCTGGATATCGGTCAGGATCGCAACGCGGTCGCTGTTCGCGTCTTTGATAAGACCCATTGCACAGCCCGCGACGGGAGCCTTGATGGGAACGCCCGCATCCATCAGCGCCAGCGTAGACCCGCAGACGCTCGCCTGCGACGTGGAGCCGTTGGAGCTCATGACGTCGGAGACCATGCGGATGGCGTACGGGAACTCTTCCGCGCTCGGAACGACGGGTTCGAGCGCGCGCTCTGCGAGAGCGCCGTGGCCGATCTCGCGGCGGCCGGGACTCTTCAGACCCTTCGCTTCGCCCGTGGAATAGCCGGGGAAATTATACTGATGCATATATCTCTTGGACACTTCATCATCGAGACCGTCGAGTTTCTGCACTTCGGAAAGCGTGCCGAGGGTGCAGGTGGAAAGCACCTGCGTCTGTCCCCTCGTAAACACGGCGGAACCGTGCACTCTCGGGAGAACACCCGCTTCGCACCAGATGGGACGGATCTCTTTCAAGGACCTGCCGTCGGGACGGATGCCCTTGTCCAAAATCTTTGCGCGGACTTTCTCTTTGGTGAGATAATAGAGGCTGTCCTTCATCTCACGCGCTTTGTCGGGATACACGTCCGCAAAATGCGCGAGGACATCTTTTTCCACTTCGTCCTGTTTTGCTTCACGCGCGGCGCGGTCGTACTCTTCGAGCGCGGCGTCAAGCTTAGCGGAAGCGTATGCGCGCACAGCCGCGTCGATGTCTTCGGGAACGTGATAAAGCTCCATCTGACGTTTGGGCTTGCCGATCTCTTTCTGGATGCCTTCGATGAAGGCGCATTGTTTTTTGATCTCTTCGTGACCGAACAGGATCGCGCCGACCATTTCCTCGTCGGAAATTTCCTTCGCGCCCGCTTCGACCATCATGATTGCGTCTTTCGTGCCGGAAAGACCGAGCGAAAGAACGCTCTTTTCTCTCTGCGCGTTGTCGGGGTTGATGACGTATTCTCCGTCGACCAGACCGACCTGCACCGAGCCCGTGGGGCCTGCCCAGGGAATATCGGAAATGCTCAGGGCGATAGAGCTTCCGAGCATTGCGAACGGCTCGGGAGGGATGTTCGTATCGACGGAAAGCGCGGTCGCGATGACCACAACGTCGTTATACAATCCCTTCGGGAAAAGCGGGCGAATGGGCCTGTCGATCAGACGGGAAGTAAGGATACCCTTGTCGCTCGCCCTGCCTTCGCGCTTTTTGAAGCCGCCGGGGATCTTGCCGACCGCATACATTTTTTCTTCGAAATCCACCTGCAGAGGGAAGAAATCCATTCCTTCTCTAGGCGTTTCGGACATGGTGACGTTGACCATGACGACGGTGTCTCCGCAACGGACTACGCAGGAACCGTTTGCCTGTTCCGCATATTTCCCCGTTTCGACAATGACTTTCCTGCCGCCGATCTCCGTTTCAAACTGCCTGAAATTTTTTGTCATGTTCTGCTCCTTCTTACATTGTTCTTGCGAGGGAAATCCCCTCTATTTGATAAAAGGGCCGAGCACCTGCTCCGCCCTTCAACGCACTTATTTTCTCAGATCGAGACGCGCAATGATATCCCTGTATTTTTCGATATCCTTGGATTTGATATAATCGAGAAGCCCGCGCCTCTGACCGACCATTTTCAAAAGTCCGCGGCGGCTGTGATTGTCGTGCGGATGCTGCTGCAAATGCTCGTTGAGGTGGTTGATGCGCTCGGTAAGAAGCGCGATCTGCACTTCGGAAGACCCCGTGTCCCCGTCGTGCCTCTTGTACTCGTTGATGATCTGTGTTTTCTTTTCCTTTTCCATTGTTTTTATACTCCTTGGAAATTTATTCACGCAAACAAAGCTCGGCGAGGAGAACCGCTCGGCCTTGATTACGCACCTTTATCATTCTACCATATTTCACGCGGATTGTAAACTAAATATACGCGCAATTCACGCGAAAAATTTTCTCTTTTCCTCCGCGATCGCATCGATCTTGTCTATATATGTGGGAATATCTTTGGGCGAGCCGATCCGCTCGATGCGCCCCTCCGCAAAAAACACCCGCTTGGACACCGCATTCGCCCCGCAGGCGATGTTGTCCGCGATCTCCTCCATCACGTCGACGTTATAGACGCAGGCTTTGCCCGCCTTCGTCCAGCCCGTGTTCTCCGAATTGCCCGCCATATACTTCTGCCTGTACAGATAATACGGCTTGTATCCCGCCGCATACAGCTTTTCCCGCGAATAGGCGATCATCTTTTCGATATCGGCGACGAAGAGAAGGCTCTCCTCCTCTTTGAGTTTCGCGCCCTTTTTAAGGCAAAGGCTGTGCACCGTGATGTTGGCGGGAGAAAGCGCGATCGCCCTGTCGATACTGTCCTTAAATTCTGCCAGGCTCTCGCCCGTCAGCCCCGCGATAAGATCGCAGTTGATGTCGAACCCGCATTTTTCCGCCATCCCAAACGCTTTATATATGTCGGCGGCGGTGTGTTTTCTCCCGATGCGAACAAGTGTGGCGTCGGAAAAAGTCTGCGGATTGACGCAGATGCGCGTGACGCCGTGCGCTTTGAGAAGGGCGAGTTTTTCATCGGTAAACACGTCCGGTCTGCCCGCTTCCACGGTATATTCGACGCCCGCCGCGATATGCGGCGCAACCGCCCGCAATACCCTTTCGAGCGCTTCCGCATCCAGCACAAGCGGCGTGCCGCCCCCTACATAGACGCTTTTCAATCTGCGTATGCCGTGCACCGCGTCCAGTTCCTTTTCGAGCGCGTCCAGGTACCCGCCGATGTACTTTCCCGTTCTGCCGATATCGGCGGTGATAAACGAACAGTAATTGCACTTCGAAGGACAAAATGGAATGCCTACGTACAGATCCGCCGTCCCCTCTTCCTTTGCGTAGATCCCTTCCTGCGAGGAAAGCACATCTGCGACGAGCTCGGCGTTTTCGCGGCTCACGCAAAACTTTTTGAAAAGCGGAAAAAAGTCCCTGCCCGCTTCCCGCTCCGCATACGCGAGCTTTGTAGGCCGTATACCCGTCAGCGCGCCCCACGGCATTTCTTTGCCCGTCTCCGCGCGCAATGCCTTATAGAGCGCGAGTTTGGAAAACCGCTTTGCATAACGCTTGAATTCCAGCTCGCCGCGCCACGGCATTTCTTCCGTAAAATCATACTCTCTGCCGCCGACGATCACGCTGTTTGCAAATTTGTAGCCGTCGTGCACAAAGTAGTGCGCGACGTCGGGAAGCTCTGCGCCGAACAGCCGCAGAACGTCCATCAGTTCTCCGTATAAAAAATCCGTGTTCGTTGTAAGCATCCGAACTCTCCCCTTCTCACGCCCGCTTCGCTCTCTTTGCAAAAAAGGCGAATTTTCTATTTGATCGCCCGCCGCGCCGCAAAGCGCCTGAACGACCTTTCCGCAAAGGCGTCTTTTTGCCCGCCGCGCCCTTGCGGCGCGGCGGGCGCACCTTCATCTGTAAGGATTGTACTTTCTTTCGTGATCGAGCGAAGTCTGCTCGTCGTGCCCGGGATACACGTCGCAATCCCCGTCGAGCGACAAAAGACGGCGCACGCTCTCGCGCAGTTTCACCGCGTTGCCGCCCGGGAAATCCGTCCTTCCCACGCTCTCGCAAAAAAGCGTATCACCTGTGAAAAGCGCGTTCCCGATCTTAAAACACGCGCCGCCCGGCGTATGTCCCGGCGTCGCGATGACCTCGATCTCCATTCCGCAGAGAGAAAGTTTTTCCCCGTCCGAAAAGGTAAACCCGATCTCAAACGGCAAGACAGAGACGCCGACTTCCTCCGCCAGGTTATCCGCCGAACGGATGAGCGACGTTTCTTCTTTCAGACAGCCGATCTTCGCGCCCGCCCGCGCGAGCGCCGCACAGCCCCCGATATGATCGAAATGCCCGTGCGTGAGCAGTACAAACCTGATCTCCAACCCCTGCCGCGCGGCAAAGGCGAGCGGCTCCGCGCCGCCGCAATCGATCAGAACGGCTGTTTTTCCGTCCTCGGTCACAAGGTAACAATTCGCCCGCAGGATCCCCGCGGGCACGGTGTAGATTTTCATGTCTTTCTCCGAAAAAGCGCGCCGCAAAAGCGGCGCGCCGCTGACTTTTTATACGCCGTTTATACCGCTGTTTATACGATGTTTACGCGTTGTTCAAGCGTTGTTTAAGCGTTGTTTACGCGCTAACCGTGCGGCACACCGCGCTCTGCGGCGACCCGTGCGCAAAAACGCGACGCCGCCCCGCTCATGAACCCGTCGCCGTGCGGTAGACCTCGTCGATCCGTTCGTCGGCGTTGATCTTTTTGATGAGAAGATCGATATCCTGCTTGCCGTTGAGACGGATATTCGCTTCGATGACGGCGTCTTTGTTCTTGTCAAAACGGGAATTGACGCTCGTGATGACCAGGCGCATATCGCTCACGACCGCGGTGAGTACGGACAGCGCGACGCCCTGGTCTTTCGCTTTGATGACGATGCCCGCGACAAATCTGCCCGAAGCCGCCGCATCCGACCATTCTGCGGGCAGGATCCTGCCCTCATCCTGCGCGAGATCTTTGACGTTGGGACAGTCCGCCCTGTGCACGACCACGCCCCTGCCGCGGGAGACAAAGCCCACGATCTCGTCGCCGGGAACGGGGTTACAGCAGCCCGCAAAGCGCGTCAGAAGTCCGCTCATTCCCTTTACGATGACGCCGCTAGAATCCGCCGTGCCACCGCCGCCTCGGTATACGGGCTGTTTGGGGATCTCTTTCTTATAAAAATCGATGAGTTTGAAAAGCACCTGATTGACGGTGATCGCGCCGTAACCGACGGACGCGAACATCTCGTCCTGATTGGAAAAGGAAAATTTTTCCGAAACTTTGGCAAAGCTCTGCTCGGTCAGAATGTCCGAAAGGCTGTATCCGCGCCGTTTTGCCTCGTTTTCCAACATGCTCTTGCCGAGCTTGATGTTCTCCTCCTTCATCTCACGCTTGAAGAACTGCTTGATCTTCGCGCGGGCGCTGGAAGATTTGACGATTTTCAGCCAGTCCCAGGAAGGGCCTTTCGATGCGGACGAAGTGAGCACTTCGACGACGTCTCCCGTC
>CALVSU010000080.1 GCA_944359385.1 uncultured Clostridia bacterium
GAACTCAAACGCAAATCAGACAGTCCGTTGACGCGCCACGTGTGCAATTACGTCATTGACCGCTGGGGCGATTACGACGACAAGTACAAATTTGTGCGGCGGCGGGCTATGTTCTGCATGAAAACTTTCGGAAAAGCTTTGCCCCGCCTCCGCGCCCCGCGCGGAGGCGTTTATCGATACAAAGAAAAACCACGCGATAGTAATATGCGCGTGGATGATTATTTTTTCTTTTTTGTGAAAGTGTGCAGGATCTTTTTGAGCGCGTGCAGTACGCCGCCGTCGTCGTTGGATGGGACGGTTTTGCCGATGAGTTTTTTGAGGTCGGCGAATGCGTTTTCGGTGACGTAGGCGTGTTCGCAGGCGAGCAGCATTTCGTAGTCGTTCATGTGGTCGCCGAAGGCGGCGCATTCCGAACGGAGAATGCCGTATTTTTTCTGCACGAAACCGACAGCGACTCCCTTGTCTACGCCCTGCGAAGAGATATCCAGCCAGTTGGATCCGGATTGAATGACGCGAAGGTCGGGAAGCGCCGCGGGAAGAACGGTCATGCTGTTTTTTTCGGGGGTAAGGGCGTCGTAGACGGCGACTTTGCACACGTCGCATTTTCGGGCCACTTCGGCAAGCGGTCTGTGCGCGCTGTTGAGGTATGACGCCTCCACCAGGGGAATGAACTGCGGGTCTTCGTTTTCGTAATAGGCGCAGTCGGGTGTGCAGAGAAGGGGATATGCGTTTTTGATCCGCCCGATCGCTTCGAGCGCGCGCAGTGTCTTTTCCGCGCCGAGCGTCTTGCAGAAAAAGATCTCGCCGCCGCGTGCGCAGATCGCGCCGTTTTCGGCGATGATCGCGATCTTATCGAGTGCGGGGCGAAACATTTTTTCGAGGGAAACGAGCTGTCTGCCGCTTGCCGCGCAGAACAGGATCCCGTTTTCGTAAAGTTGGTCGATGAGCGGGAAAATCTCCTGGGGAAGGCGGCCTTTCGAATCGAGCAGCGTTCCGTCGAGGTCGCTCACGGCAAGTCTGATCATGGTATTTCTCTCTTTACCTTTACATCAGCGGTGCAAAGACGCGCAGGATGGAGCGGTATATCTTTCTGAATATATTTGTTTTGCTTTTTGATTCTGTCATAAGTTCGCATTCTGTGCATACCCGCAGGTAATCTTCCTCTAATTCTTCGCAGATCTCTTCGTCGAAGAACATGATGTTGCATTCGCAGTGAAGATAAAAACTGCGGAAGTCCATGTTGGAAGAGCCGATAATGCAGTACTTTCCGTCGCTGACGATGCTCTTTGCGTGAATGAATCCCGGGCGATAGAGGTAAATGCGGATACCTTCCTTAATGAGAGGCGTGTAAAACGCCTTGGTGACCGCATAGACGTATTTTTTGTCGGGTATAAACGGGACGGTGATGCGCACGTCCACGCCCGAATGCGCGGCAGTGACGAGCGCTTTTTTCATTTCGCCGTCCAGGATCAGGTACGGCGTATTGATATATACGTATTTTTTTGCGTTATAAATGGTTTTGATATACAGCGATTCGCAGATGTTGTGTTTGCCCTCGAACGGAGAATCGGAGAAGGGCAGACAAGCGTATTTGCCTTCGGGGCAATCGGTGAGGAATTTGTCGTACTGACCTTCGTCGGGATTTGATTTGATTTCTTTGTTTTTGAGTTCCCAAAGTTGCAGGAACATGGCGGTAAAGTTTTGCGCCGCTCTGCCGCGCACCATGACGCCCGTGTCTTTCCAATGGCCGTGCAGCGTCTTTTCGTTGGTGTATTCGTCGGCGATGTTGATGCCGCCCGTAAAAGCCGTCACGCCGTCAATGACGGCGATCTTGCGGTGGGTGCGATTGTTTTGCGCGACGTCGAGAACGGGGCGGAATCGGTTGAAACAGAGGCATCGAATCCCTTCTTTTTCCAGTCTTGCCGCAAAGTCGGAGGGAATTCCTAGCAGGGAACCGATGTCGTCGTAGATGACGCGCACGTCCACGCCCGCGTCCGCTTTTTCTTTGAGGATCTTGTGTATCCTGTCCCAGAACTTGCCCTCGGAAATGACAAAATATTCGAGCAGGATGAACTTTTCCGCGCGGGCGAGCTCTTGTTCGAGCTGTGCCGCATATGCTTCGCCGGTGGCGAAATATTTGCATTCGTAGCAGTCGGTGGCAGGAAGCGCGCTTTCGTGCCGCAGATATTCGGCGCATTGGAAGGCGAACCCGCCCATCTGCATGAATTTGCAGTCAGCGTCCGTCTGCCTGCGGTACATTTTCGCCATTTGAGGGAAGTCGTGCATCAGCCGCCGTTTAAGTTTGCGGCGGGGATTTTTTCTCTTTCTGAAAATGAAAAACAGCGTTGCGCCGAAAGGCGGAAAGAACAGGATGACGACGATCCAGGCGATCTTATACTCCGCGTTGATCTCGGAATTGATGATATAGAGCACGAGGATAAAGTCGAGGATGTGAATGAATCCGAAAAAGTAAGTTCCGAATTTGGGCAGGCTCGCCGCAAGCAGAATGATCGCAGTCGGAATGAGCGCGATCTCCACGAGCAGGATCAGCGCCACGACAAAGAATTTACTTGTGAGCAGTTTAAAAAATTTACGCATAAAAAGTCCCGACCCGGATTTTGCGGCGGGCCGCCGCGCGGAAAAGGAAAAGGGTCAGATCATGTTGAGGATGGTGGGAGTAAGGCGTTTTTCCTTTTCGAGTTGTTCTGCCTTTGCGGCAAACACCTCTGCAAGATCGGCGGCGTTTTCCTCGTCCGAGAGGAAGGGGGAAAAGTCGACCGCTTTGTTGACGAGCAAATTGATTGCGGCGGAGATCTGCGCAAATTCGTCCGTCGTGCCCGTAACGGTCAGTTTTTTATCCAGCGCAGATTTCAGTTTGACGCCGATCTCGGGAAACTCCAGCCCGGCATAGATCACTTTTCCGCGCACGGCGGTAAGTTCGAACGGAAGATCGGGCGTTATCCCGCAAAATGCGGTATACACGCACGCCTCCGCCATTCTTCCGCCCGTGATCTCGGAAAGATTCTTTGCGAGATTTTCGTCCGCCTTAAGAGTATAATAGATGCCGCATTTGGATGCGGTTTCCAGCTTATTCTCGTCGCGATCGATCAGAACAGGGACCGCCTGATGATAAATGAGAAGCTGAGAGAGGATATTTCCCGTTTCACCCGCGCCGATGACGGCGACGTGCGTGCCCTTCGGCACGTCGAGGCGGTCCACGACGTTTTCGCAAAGGGAGATGACGCCCGCGTAGAGCGCTTCCTTGTCGTTTACGGAAGGGGGGAGCGGGAAGAGGTCTTCCTCTTCTGCGATCACGAAATCTCTCAGGTAACCGTCTGTGTTGACGCCCGAGATCTTCGGGAAGGCGCAGTTTTCCTTTTTGCCTTTACGGCAGTCCGCGCATTCGCCGCAAGGGCGCGTGCCGTTTATGTAAACGCGCGCGTTTTTTTCGACTTTGACGCATTCGGGACCCGCTTCCGCCACGACGCCCACGGCAAACATTCCGGGAACGCGCGGGTGTTTATTGCCCGACGTGCCGTTATATTCGCGGATCTCGGGGTAGGAAATGAGCACTTTCGTGATCTTTACTTTCGCCTGCGTCGGGGAAGAGATGACGTCGGGTCTCTCTTCTTCCGCCAGGATCTTGGGGGAAAGGATCTTCCAAACTTTCATGGTTCCCTCGCAAAGAGATTGATTAGAGTCAATTATATAGCAAAGTGTCGGGATTGGCAAGTAAAAAGCGCACAAAAAACCTCTGCGGGCGGCAAAAGGAAGGTTTTTCCCTTTTTTCGGGGGCGTTGAAAGCACCTTTTTTCAGTTTGCGCGAATTTAGAAAAAATTTTGCGTTTAGGCGCAAATATCGTTTGACTTGTACGGAAAAATAATATATAATAAATCAGCATCTTAACGGAAAGTACGAGCAGAGAGGTGAAACATGAAACCCGATATACATCCCGACTATCACGAGGTTACCGTGACGTGTGCCTGCGGGGCTACCTTCAAGACGGGCACGACGAAAAAAGGCGATACCCTCAAAGTGGATATTTGCAGCAAATGTCATCCTTATTTCACAGGCAGACAGAAACTCGTTGACACAGGCGGCAGAGTCGATAAGTTCAAAAAAAGATACGGAATTTAGTTTTGTGTTTTCAGCTCTAAGTGTTTGCTTGGGGCTGATTTTCTTTTTTTGAAGTTTATCGCGGTTTTCTTTTATCAGGCGGCGGGCTTCGGCTCTTTTATCGGCAACATATCATGGGAAAAGAAAAGAAAAAGAAGGATTGCCGCACTTCCATAGGCGGGCAGGCGGTTCTCGAAGGGGTCATGATGCGCGGAAAAACGGCGTATGCTACCGCCGTGCGCGATCCCGAAGGCAACATACAGGTGGAGAGCAGGCGGCTCAGCACCTCGAAAAAAATGAAGGTCGTCTCGAAGATCCCGATCGTGCGGGGCGTGGTGAGCTTTGTCTCTTCGCTCGTCGTGGGATCGAAGATCCTCATGCGCAGCGCAGAGGTGTACGGAGACGAGGGCGAGCCTTCCAAATTCGAAAAGTGGTGTGAAAAGAAGCTGCACCTCAACGTCATGTCGGCGGTCTCATTCATTGCGACTCTGCTCGGCGTGGTGCTTGCGGTGGGGCTGTTTGTCGTGCTTCCCATTCTTCTTGCGGATCTTCTCGCCGACTCGGGCGATTGGCTGAAAAGGTACAGCATCGGTTATAATCTCATTCAGGGCGGCATCCGTCTCGTCATTTTCATTCTCTACATCGTCGCCATTACGGCGATGAAAGACATCCGCCGCGTGTTCATGTATCACGGCGCGGAGCACAAGACGATCACCTGTTTCGAAAAAGGAATGGAGCTCACCCCCGAAAACGCGAAGACTTGTTCGCGCATTCATGACCGCTGCGGCACGACGTTTTTGTTTTTGGTCATGGCGGTCAGCATTGTCGTGTTCTCCGTTGTCAACTGGGTATGCGACGAATACTTGGATATTTTTGTATACGGGAAAGTCGTCAACTTTCTCATTCAGTTTGCAGTAAAAATTTTATTTCTGCCCTTTGTGGCGGGGCTTTCCTACGAAGTTCTGAAACTGCTCGCCAAGTCGCAGAGCAAGATCCTGCTCCCGATCAAAGCGCCGGGGTTTGCCCTGCAGAAACTCACCACGCGTGAGCCGACGGAGGATATGCTGGAAGTCGCGATCGCGGCTTTCAATAAGGTGCGCGAGATGGACGCGGACGCGTCCGTGCAGGAGAGCTCCTTCGTCGTGTCCAAATCGGTGAAAAAGTACACGGAAGAGCTGAAAACGCTGTTTGCATCGGAGGGGATAGACGAGAGCGACGCGGAGTGGCTGGTGAGCGTGAAATCGGGGGTACCCCGCAGCGAACTTGCGGAGTCGGATAAAATGCTCCTGCCCAGCGAGGTGCGCGAGATGGACGCGATCGCGGGCGAGCGCATGGGCGGCAAGCCGCTCTGGTATATTCTCGGAAGCGCTGATTTTTACGGGTATGAGATCAAGGTGGACGGACGCGTGCTCATTCCGCGCCCCGAAACGGAACTTCTTGCCGAAATGGCGGTCAAGACCGCGGAGAAGGGGGATAAAGTGCTCGACCTCTGCACGGGGAGCGGCTGTATTGCCGTTGCCGTCGCGAAAGAGGGACAGAAGCTCGGCAAAGACCTTGCCGTGACCGCGTCCGACGTGAGCGAAGACGCGCTCGAAGTCGCAAGGGAAAATGCAGAAAAAAACGGCGCCTCCGTCACATTCGTCAAAAGCGACTTTTTGGACGGCGTGAAGGGAAAATATAACATCATCGTCTGCAATCCTCCCTATATAAAGAGCGGCGATATTACGGGATTGCAGAGAGAAGTGAAAGATTTCGAGCCTCTTTCCGCGCTGGACGGCGGAGAAGACGGTTTGGATTTTTACAGGCGTCTCGCCAAAGACGCGCCGCGCAAGCTCGCAAAGGGCGGCACGATACTCATGGAATGCGGCGCGGGGCAGGCGCAGGAGATCGTCAAACTGTTCAAGAAATTCGATTACACGATGATCGCGCGCGACTATAACGGCGTGGAGCGCTTCGTGCGCGCCGTTTTGTAAAGAAAAACGCGCGGCGCGTGCGTGCGGCGATCGCAGGGGAGAGCGGAGAAAAGACGCTTTGCGGCGTTTGTCAAAACCCGTATGTTTTGTCTGCGTATTTGCGGGAGACTGCCGTGTTCGGGCGGCGGGGCGCTTTTCGGACTGCGTCCTTTGCGATGCGTTGCCGACAGACGATGATATGAGATGAGATTATGTTGAAAAAACTCGACGAGATACTGGAAAAATACGGCAGGCTGTCCGAAGAGATGGCGGATCCTGCCGTCATTTCTCAGCCCGAGCGGTGGACGCAGTGCGCGAAGGAGCACGCGGATCTCGCGGAGACGGCGGAGAAATACCTCGAATATAAGAAAGTGGAAAAGGAGATGAACGACGCCTTTTCTGCCGCCGAGACGGAAGAAGACCGCGAAATGAAAGACCTTCTCACCGAAGAGGGGTATGCCTGCAAGGAACGGCTCTCGAAGATACACGAAGAATTGCGCATTTTGCTTCTTCCCAAAGATAAAAACGACGAGCGAAACGTCGTCATGGAGATCCGCGGCGGCGCGGGCGGCGACGAGGCGAGCCTGTTTGCGGCAGAGCTTTACAGGATGTACTGTCATTTTGCGGAGACGCTCCGCTGGAAGACAGAGATCATCGATCTCAACGAGACGGAGCTGGGCGGCATGAAAGAAGTCGTCTTCACCGTTTCGGGCAAGGGCGTATACAGCAAACTCAAATATGAGAGCGGCGTGCACCGCGTACAGCGGGTGCCAGAGACGGAATCGCAGGGGCGCGTGCATACGTCCACAGTGACCGTCGCCGTTCTTCCCGAGCCTGAAGACGTCGAAGTGGAGATCAACGAGAAAGACCTGAAGATAGACACCTACCGTTCGGGCGGCGCGGGCGGACAGCACATCAACAAGACGGAGAGCTGTATCCGCATCACGCATTTGCCGACGGGCATCGTCGTGACCTGTCAGGACGAGCGCTCGCAGATCAAGAACCGCGAAAAGGCGATGAAGGTGCTCAAAAGCCGCCTGTACGACTACTATAACTCAAAATATCAGAGCGATTATGCAGAAAACCGCAAGAGCCAGGTGGGCACGGGAGACAGGAGCGAGCGCATCCGCACGTATAATTTCCCGCAGAACCGCGTGACCGATCACCGCATCGGGCTGACGCTGTATTCGCTGGACAGTTTTATCATGGGCGACATCGGGGGGATGCTGGAAAGCCTCGCGATCGCGGACAGGGAAGCGCAGCTTTCCTCTTCCGAAGAGGAAGAATAAGGTCTTTTGCACAGAGGAACGAGGCAAGACGGGCACAAGCCTGCGCAGCGATGTAAGTTTTGGGCACAAGCCTGCGCAGCGATGTAAGTCCGCGCAGCGGCGCGCCGTTTGCGCCTGCCGCGAAAGGCGGCAAAGGCTGCCGTGCGAATGCGCGGCAGAGAAACGGTCCATAATTTTTACGGAAATGACGCGCCTTTTCTGATGTGATGAGGAAATCCCGCGGCCGAAAATAAAGAAAAATTTTTATGAGGTACAATTTTATGAGTACGACAAAGAGAATTTCATCCATTTCGCCTTCTCTCACCCTTGCGATCACCGCCAAAGCAAAGGCGATGAAAGCGGAAGGCAAATCCGTCATCGGTTTCGGCGCGGGCGAACCTGATTTCAACACGCCTCAGCACATCATCGACGCGGCGAAAGACGCGCTCGACAAGGGATTTACGAAATATACGCCTTCTTCGGGGTTGCCCGCCCTTCGCAAGAAGATCGCGGAAAAGTTCAAAGAAGAGCAGGGGCTCGACTATGAGCCTTCGCAG
>CALVSU010000081.1 GCA_944359385.1 uncultured Clostridia bacterium
TGAAGGATCCTTCTGTGCGGTCGTCTGCCTGATAATAGAGATAATCTTCACCTTGTCCGACGAAAGTCGTCAGCTGAGAACCCGAATAGGTGAGCGCCTGCTGCATCGTTTCATCCATTGCAAGATATGCGCAAAGATCTGCCATCGCGGCGACCTTCCACTCGTTTTCGCCTTTATATCTCTTCAGAACGTCCGCGTTCACGCCGTAGCCGACCGTGTCGAGACGCGCTTTCCACACATCCTGACGGTCTGCCTGCTTGGCGTCGCACTGTTCGAGCGTCATCGCCGTCGTGACGGACTGAGAATTGCTTGCAGGATACACCTGCGCTTCATATTTCGCATTCTTTACTTTGGAATAGACGGAATAATCTTCCGAAACGGGTTCGGGCATGATGCCGACGTCGAGAATGCTCTGCTCAGCGGAGTTGAACGTCGCAAGGTTCCACGTACCGATGCCGTAGAACACGCAGCGCCCTGCGTTGAAGGTAGGCCAGCCGCCGCGCGTCGAGTCTCCTTCTCCGGAGCCCGCATAATATGAGTTGTTGTTCCAGTCGGAGCCGAACGCGAGGAACGCCGCATACGCCTCTTTGAACGCGTCGCTGTTGATACCGTAATCGGCGTCCGCGCCGGGCGCAGTGACCGAGGTATAGTCGTCGCTGATGATGTCTACGTCGTTGCCGAGAAGCCATGCCGTAAGATAGAGCGTGCCTTCATACTGGTCATTGCCGTAAACGTAGTTGATATCGCCGAGTTTCGCGTCGGAAGGCCTGTTGGCGTCGTTGAGCCAGGTCATATCCGTATGCGTACGGTCTTCCCTGTCGGAAATATCGTAACGCTCCGCATAATAGCAGACCGCCCACGCCATCGCGCTGTATTCGGCATAGGTATAGACATAGTAGCCGACGCTCTCGTCATAAGACGTCGCCGCGATATCCTCTTTGCCCGTAGCATACGTCTGTCCGGGCCAGCCGAGGATGGTCACTTCATATCCGCCCACGCTGTTGGACGCCGCCGCGATCGGATCGCCCGCAGTCAGCGCCGCCTGATACGTATCATATTTATAGAAGTTGAACGGGAAATAACGGGTCGTCTTGCCGATGTTGATGATGTTCGTGGCGTTACCGTTCGTATCCTGCACGGCACCGCGCGTGTCGACCGTCGTCGTGTATTTCGTCTTCAGCGCATCAGAAAAGAAGTTTCTGTTATACGCAAGACCGAAGGACGAGAAATCTTTCGGCAGCGCATACAGGCCAGCCGTCTTGCCCGCTTCCGTCTTGAACGTCTTGGAAGACGCGTCATATGTCACGGGATCGCCGATCGTGTTGTTGACCGTGTCATACGCATATGCGCCGAGAGACTGCGACCACATGCCGTTCGGATTGTAGTTGTCCCAGTTGACATAGGTCGTCAGGTCGAGAACGGAACCCGTCGCCGCATACGATTTTACATATTTCGGGGAAACGTAGAAGATGTCTGCCGCACTGCCCGACGCGATCTGCGTTTCCAGATTCTGGAAATACTCCTTGTCATCGGGCTCATATCTGTCATCTACGGTGATCTTGAAATCCTCACCGAAGGTTTCGGGATCTGTCTCTTTCAGATAGTTTGCATACTTCGTTTCCCACTCACGGATGAGCTGTCCGTTCGTGACCTGGTCCGCTTCGCCCGCAAAGATGTAAACGCTGAGGTTGTACTTCTTCCGGCAGCCCGCAAACAGACCGAGGCTCAGGGACGCAACCATCACGACGGCAACCGCAATGACAGCCAGTTTTTTCAAAAACTTCTTCATTCCTAAAAAACCTCTTATAAAATTTTTTCCGCCGAACGGACCCGCCTGCTCCGCAAAAAGAAGATGCTCTTCCTTTAACGCTTTCTTTGCCCTTGTCTGAACAAGGGCAAAAGAGGGCGCCCTCTTTTGCCGATCACCCGCGTCCGCACGCACAGATGTCACCGAGGTAAGGAAAAAGTGCTCGCTCCATAGGCAAAAAAATATCCGCCCTTTTCGCCGAGCCGAACGGAAAATTGCGCCGACCGATCCGAAAATGCGGACATTCGCTCACTCTCCCCTCTCCCTTCGATAGACTTATATTACCATACTTCAAGATGTGTGTCAATAGAAAAACAAAAATATTTTGTGACTTTTTACTGTTTTTTTGCTATTTTTTTGGTCAATTCGACCAATTAACGTTAACTTATAACAAAATCGACAGCCCTCTTCTGTCGAACTTTGACGACATTGGACGAACAACTTACACGCTCTTGCTCCGCCCGCTTTTGTTCCCGACTCTCTTTGCTTTCCCCGCTTTCTCAGCGCTTGTTTTGCTCTCCGTTTTTTCCCCTTTCGTTTTCCTGCCGGCGCTTTTTTAGGTCCGTTCTTTTTTGTTCTGCTTTTTCCCCGTCGGCGCTTGTCCCCCGTGCGCCCGCATCGAGCGCACGGGGGACACTTTCCCGATTGCGCGATCCGCCGCCGCTTTCAAACGCATTGCTCTTCTTTATCGCTTATACAAAATCCCGCCGCGGCTCTCCTTTGGGAGAGCCGCGGCGGGATTTGCTTGTTCCTTTGCCGCCTTTCTTTTCATGTGCGCGAACGTTCTTTTTTCGCACGCCGCATCGCCCGATCATCGAAAAACAGTCTTATCTTCCTTCGTGGCGGTCGACCATCTCAACGATCTCGCTGATGCGGTCAAGATCGTCCGTATTGTAATAATCAATATAGATCCTGCCCTTCTTGTCGTTTCCGATCAGACTGACCTTCGTCTTGAATGTGTGCCGCATCCGCTCGATGAGATCTTTCAGCTCGATGGATACCTGCATTTTCTTTTTGTCTTTCTTTTCCGCAAGTTCTTCGGGGGTCGCGAAATAGTCGCGCACGCTGCGTTCCACGTCGCGCACGGAAAGACCGTCTTTTACGGTATCGCTGGCAAGCTTATATTGCGCGTCTTCGGGCAGCGTGACGAGCGCGCGCGCATGCCCCGCGCTGAGCTTGCCCGAAGAAACCATGGAGATGACTTCGGGAGACAGCGACAGCAGACGCAATGTGTTCGTGACCGCAGGACGGCTCTTGCCGATGCGTTCGGCGAGTTCTTCCTGCGTGAGATGATATTCGTCCATGAGCTGTTTCATGGCGTTTGCCGCTTCGATGGGGTTGAGGTCTTCGCGCTGCAGGTTCTCGATCAGGGAGATCTCCTTGATCTCGCGGTCGGTATACTCGCGGACGACGACGGGGATCTTCGTTTTTCCCGCCATCTTCGCGGCGCGGTAACGGCGTTCGCCCGCGATGATCATGTATTTGCCGCCTTCCATGTTGTTGACGACGATCGGCATGATCAGTCCGTGCTTTTTGATAGAATCGGAAAGTTCGCGAAGCGCATCTTCGTCAAAATGTTTGCGCGGCTGATTCGGGTTCGGACGGATCAGATCGATATCGACCTCCGTAAGCCCTTTGATATCCTCGGGATAGACCTTCTCGCCTCCGACGGAAAGCGGTTTCGACGCGTTTTCGTATGCTTCTTCCGTATCGGAAAACAGAGCCGAAAGCCCCCTGCCCAATCCTCTGTTCGTTTTCATGTTTTTCTCTCCTTATGTGTCCCTTTTCATTCGCCGCAAGTACGGCAGCGCCGTGCAATGTTTTGCCCGCTCCTTCCTTCCGCCGCACAGACCTTCTTGGTTAAGATCGATTTATGCGATCGCCATTTCCGACCCTGCTTTATTATATTATGTCGCGCGCGCGTGCGCATACAATAGGGGAACGTTTCGCGTCTCCGCCCTGCCGTTTCTTTACGCACCTTTTCCGCGGTTGATCCGCAAGGTCAGTTTCTCTTTTCTTCTTTGCCGAGATATTCCGCTGTCAGCGCTTTATAAGCGCGGGCTCCCGCACATTTCGGGTCGTGCAACAGAATGGGCTTACCGTAGGAAGACGCCTCGACAAGACGGATGTTCCTGGGAACCACGATCTCAAACACGCTCTTGGTAAAAAATTTTCTGATCTCGTCGGCGATCTGCTTGGAAATAAGCGAGCGGCTGTCGTACATGGTCAGTACGACGCCGTCAACTTCCAGCGTCGGGTTGAGATGCTGTTTCACGAGCGTAATGGAATTCATCAGCTGTGAAAGACCTTCCAGCGCATAATATTCGCTCTGGATCGGGATGATCACCGCATCCGCCGCCGCAAGGGCGTTGATGGTGAGAAGCCCCAGCGAAGGCGGGCAATCGATCATGATATAATCGTATGTATCTTTGACTTCCGCAAGCGCGTTTTTCAGGATCCTTTCACGGCCCTTTTTATAGACGAGCTCCACCTCCGCGCCCGCAAGATCGATGTTCGAAGGCAGAAGATCGAGCGTTTCGATCTCCGTCTTCATGATGTTGTCGGATGCTTTTTCCTCTTCGTTATCGATCAATACGTTATAAACGGATTTTTTCAGAGAGCTTTTCGAAAAGCCCAGCCCCGTCGTCGCGTTGCCCTGCGGATCAATGTCCACAAGCAAAACCTTCTTTCCCGAAGCGGCAATATATGCCGCCATGTTTACGCAGGTCGTGGTTTTGCCCACACCCCCTTTCTGGTTGGAAAACGAAACGATCTTTCCCACTTTTTTCACCTCTTCTTATGTCTTTGCGCAACCGATGCCCGTTTGCGCGCTTATGATTCTCTCTGCAAAAGCTGTCGGACGGCACCCTGACTTTTCGCCATTCCTGTCCGTCGGCCTGACGACAGCCGCCTCTCTCGCTCGCGAAGACCGCTTTCGGTTTTTTACCGCGCTTCACGTCGGCAACCGCGTCGCCACGCTCCGCCTGATTTTTTCGAAACCTGTCCGTCTTTTTGATCGCCCTGGCTTTTCGGTTTTGTTTTTTGTGCGGCGCCCGCGTATACGCGCGGGCGCCGCGCTGATTATTTCTTTTCTTCGGGCGTTTCGGAAGAAGGTTTTTCTTCCTTTTCTTCAACGCGATCGACGGGAGCATCCGTTTTTTTCGCCGCGTTTTCATCCGCTTTTTGCTCCGCTTCTTCCGTTTTCTTCGCCGCGGTTTTTTCTTTATTCACTTCCGCGTCCATGAAACGCTTGAACGGATTTTCCCGTTCTTCTTTTTCATAACGGTCCATATACGCGTAGATCTCTTCCACGCTCTTGCCGTCCATGATCAGATCGACTTCTTCCGTATAGATCGTCTCTCTTTCGATGAGCACGCGCGCCATCGTATCGAGCGCTTTCCTGTTTTCGGTGAGAAGTTTCACGGCGCGGTCATGGGCCGCAGATATGATCTTGTGCACTTCCTCGTCGATCATGCCCGCCGTTTCTTCACTGTACGAATTGTGCGCTTCCATGTCTCTGCCGAGGAAAATAGGGTTATCCGCGCTGTACGTCACGAGCCCGACGCGCTCGCTCATGCCCCATTCGGTGACCATCTTGCGCGCGATCTCGGTGACTCTCTGCAAGTCGTTGGACGCACCCGTCGACACATCCTTGATCACGAGCTCTTCCGCTACCCTGCCGCCGAGCAGCTCGCAGACGAGATCGATCAGTTTCGCCTTCGTCATATGGTTGTCGTCGTTGTCGGGACGAGTCATCGTATAGCCCGCAGCCATGCCGCGCGCAATGATGGAAACTTCCTGCACGGGATCGCAATGCTTGCACAGCTTCGCAATGATCGCATGGCCGCTTTCATGATATGCGGTGATGCGTTTATCCGATTCGGTGACAAGGCGGCTCTTTTTCTGCGGGCCGAGCAACACTTTGTTGATGCCCTCGAACAGCTCCTTGTTCCCGATCATCTTTTTGTTTGCACGTGCGGTCAGGATCGCCGCTTCGTTGAGCAGGTTTTCAAGGTCTGCACCCGAAAATCCGCTCGTCATGCGGGAAAGGATCTTGAAATTCACGTCAGGCGCCAGCGGTTTGTTGCGCGCGTGTACTTTGAGAATGGATTCCCTGCCGCGCACGTCGGGAAGGTTCACGTGTATCTGCCTGTCAAAACGCCCCGGACGAAGCAACGCAGGGTCCAGAATGTCCGCACGGTTCGTCGCCGCCATGACGATGATGCCTTCGTTGGTCTCAAAACCGTCCATCTGCACGAGCAGCTGGTTGAGCGTCTGCTCGCGCTCGTCGTGTCCGCCACCGAGACCCGTGCCCCTTTGTCTGCCCACCGCGTCGATCTCGTCGATGAACACGATACAGGGCTGACTCTTCTTCGCCGCATCAAACAGATCGCGCACGCGCGACGCGCCGACACCGACAAACATTTCCACGAAATCCGAACCGGAAATGGAGAAGAACGGTACATTCGCTTCACCCGCCACTGCCTTCGCGAAAAGGGTTTTGCCCGTTCCGGGAGGCCCGACGAGGAGCACGCCCTTCGGAATGCGCGCGCCGAGATCCGCGAACTTGCGCGGGCTTTTTAAAAACTCAACCACTTCCGCAAGCTCCGCTTTTTCTTCTTCCGCACCCGCTACGTCCGAAAAACGAACTTTGATGTTCGAATTTACTCTCGCTTTCGTCTTGGCAAAACTCATCGCCTTGCTCCCGCCGCCCTGCGTCTGCCGTATCAGCAGCCAGAACACAACACAGACCAAAAGCACCCCGACGATCGGGAAGACATAGGAAAGAAAACTGCCTGCGTTCGGATCGGTATACGTATATTTGATGCCGTATTTCGTCGCCCATTCGTCCAGTTGCTGCGCGTCGAATTCCGTCCTGCCATAGGTCGCTTCATAAACGACACGACCGTCTTTATAACAAATCAGATTGTAATCGTCGACGACGATCTTATCGATCTCGCCCGCGACAACATGTTGCTCCACTTCGGAATAGTTTATTTCTTTTCCGCCGCTGAGCAAGCTGGTCAATACTGAGATAAGTATCACGATCAGAATAACACCAAGTATAGACCACAGTACAATTTTTGCGGTTTTGCTCATGAAATTTCTCCTTGCAATCTCGTTAAAGCTGTTTTTCGTTTTTTCTGCGATCGGTTTTTCCCGATGCAGAATGTTATTTATTTCCACCGCGCAAAGACTCCGCTTTGCCGTGAAATTTTCAATATCAGTTATTTTTTCGCATCTTCTCTTTTTTCATATCCAAAGTTTTTGCGGGTTTTTTGACATCTCTGCCGCTCAAATGTTGCTTTGCTGTCTCTTTTTCTTTCTGCCCGAAATCCCCCGTTTTCGCTCTGCCGAAAATTTCTTTCTGTTCCCTGTTTCGGTTTCATGTCGTACAGATGTTTTTCCGAACCCTTTTTGTATCTTCCGCCGATGCTCTGTCTTTCTTGGCTGACCGTTTTTTACCTGTTTTTGCTCACCTTCTGGAATTTTTCGAGCTGTATTGTCAGCGCTTTTTATAAAAAATTTTCCTCTCTGTCCTTTTGCGGCGGGAAGGCTCCTCTGCTTTTGTACAGCCTTGTCAGATCCGTCTCACATGAACTACTTACGATTATATGACAAATCCTCTTCAAAAAGAATGATTTTTCGATCAGTCCCCCCCCCCCGGCATTGATTTTTACTGTTTTGCCTTTTATCCTGTCTGATCAATATTCCATATTATTTAAAATATATTTTGAAAACGCAGGTTTTTCAAGAAACTTTGCTTTATTCTTTGATCGCGCCGCCTGACCACTCACGCCTGTTTGTTTTCCGACGTATCCGACAAAAAACAAATTTACTCACCTGCAACCTTTTGTCCGCCAATCATGCAATAATTCATTTTATCGAGTATCCCGTAAAAACTGTGTCTCAAAATTTATCCGTATGCGCAGCCATTCACACCGCCTGCCACGCATTGCATAAGCTACACCGACGACTTTGCGATCTACATATCTCCGAACCGACAACCCACCTAAAAGCTCATATGCAACATACGGCCGTCAGCTTCCTGAAAACGGTCTTTTGCCTTAAAC
>CALVSU010000082.1 GCA_944359385.1 uncultured Clostridia bacterium
GGATTTGAATTGTAAAACTCGTGCGGATAAACGAGCAAATTCACCCCGCACGCGTCGATGAGCTGAAAAAACTCGTCGCTGACATAGTCGGGAAACGCCTGACCGTTAATGCTGCTCGATGCGGTATAAGGACCGTGAAAAGCGCCGATCGGCATAACGTCCTGCCCGCCGATGATGTCATAACTGATGGCGTAAACATCTTTCGTTTCCCTGACGTTGCTGGGTTGATAATCGCCCTCTTCGATCAGGGACAAGCCCTTGCTGCCGCAGCCGGAAAGACAGAACAGCAAACACGCCGACAGTCCGACAGATATCAATTTTTTCTTGTTCATTATCCTTTTTTCTCCCTTTTTCTGATCAGCACAAAAGTCGTGACTGTGATCGCCGCCATAACGCAAACGCCGCCCGCGCCGATCGCGATCATCCACGGCCAGAGCGTCCGCTCGGGCGCAGTGATCTCGCCGCTTTCCAGTTTCCCGACAAGCAGGTCGCTGTCGCTCCATGTGTTGGAATACGCATAATCGGCAGGAATGTCAAGACGGTTGCCCTTGTACGGCACCTCTATGATCTGCGCGTTCTGATCTTTGTTTTCCACGCGCAGGTTATCCAGAGAAAAGTTTGCTACCGTAATGTTATACTGCGTTCCGCTTTCGACCATGTTCACGCCCTCCGCGGCGGTATGTCCCATCGCAAGAATGCCCACATACCCGAGCGGCGTGTCGCCGAGCTCGACGTCAAAAACATTGTACCATTCCGTTTCGTCGGCACACTTCATGTCAAGCTTGACCACCCCGTCGATGACCGAAAGTTTGAAATTGTACTGATTGCCTTCGTTTGCGGGATCCCAGAAATTATATTTTCCCGTGATCTCCTTCCAGCCGAGCGACGTACCGTGATTTTCGTATGCGACGTGCGTCTTGATGTCGGTAGCCGTGGCGTCGTAACCCGTGCTGGGCTGGAAACCGATGCAGTGCGCATTGGTGACCATGTTGTTTGCCCAGCCTTCATACGAAGGGCACCCGAAAGAGATCCCCCACCAATAAGAGTGCGGTTTGATGATCTCGCCCGAATCGCTGTACTCCGTCGTGACCTGCAGATACGGCATGTCAAAGGTGAATTCAAAATTCGAATACTGGTGCATGGTGCAGATGGACGACTGCCCCGTGTTGACGAAATTCAGCATACCGTTGGAAACATTCATAGTCGAAGGCGAATAATAACCGGGCGACATCATCGTATACCATTCGTTGATGTTGAATTCGTCGTCGGCAAAATCCGCCACGCTCGCCGCAGGCGTTTCGGGCCTGTCGTAAGCCCCCGAAACAACCGAACAGTTCGTGATCTTTGCACTGCTCTCCGCCGTCTGTCCGAATCCGAAATATCCTACAAAATAGACGCCCGCGTCCGATTTATCGCAAATGACGGTGCCGTTAACGTCCACTTTGATCCCGCCGTCGGAAGAAATATCCGTTTGCAACGTGATCCTGGCACCGAGCGTGTTTCCCGTAAACGCCGCCGCATCGCAGACGGTGATCTCCTTTCCCTCCGCGTCAGTTTTGAAAACACCGCAACGGAGCGTTCCGCCGACATTCGTGAAATACACAGTCGTGGAAGAGGCGCTGGCGAGCTTCTCCGCCGCCGAACGCATACCGAATCCGATCATGAAGCGTTCGCCTTCGGCAAGCGAAGAAATGCTCAGTCCGATATCCGCTTCTATGGCGACCGCTCTGCCGTAATCGCCCACGTCGTCCGCTTTCACCCTCGAAAGGATACGGCTGTCCTCATTGGAGCCGGCACCGAACACGATCGCATTCGATTCTCCCGTGACGCCGTCTGTATAATACCAATATGCTTTTCCGATCTCGCCCTCAAAGGTGCTGTCTGCCGCGATCGTCACGTCGGACATACCCGCATGCGCAAACAGCCCGTTCGCCGCAAGGACCGTGAAGGACAGCGCCGCAACAAGACAGATGATCAGAGCCTTATAAAATTTCTTTTTCATTTTCCGATCCCCGCATTCAAGCAATACGTATCAAAGTTCTTATCGAACGTCGTCATCATGTTCCCCCAGATCGTATCCGCGTCCCAGTAATCCGTTCCCCTGCCGGACAGCTTGCTGACGATGTTCACCTTCGCGTAATACGACGCGCCGCCGTGTTTGAAAAGGACACTGTCTTTATAGTAAAATTCCACAACGGGCGTGCTTCCTCTGAAATCCAGCTGTGAAAGCTCAAAGGTGCTCCACCCCGTCGTATCGTATTCCTTCCCGTCACTGTATGCTATGGGGCGGATGATGTGCAGCTTGTTCGTGTAATATTCGATGATCTCATCCGAGCAGAAAAAGCGGATGAATTCTTTCGCGCCCTCTTTGCCGACCGCATAGTTGGGGATCGCCATTTTGTGGCCCGTGAAGTTTGCCCCCATCAGGTTCCTTGCATCCGAAATGCGTTTATATGTCGCCTCGGAGCATCCGTATTCGCTCTCGGAATAGGGCACACCGTTGTCGATCTTGGTGATGATGCCGCTGAGTTTGCTGTTAGACATATTTTTGTCCGCCCCCTCGAAGGTCTCGACGATGCTGCTGATGATGGGCGTGCGGATGGTGTAGAACTCTTTGTATTCAGAATCGGTGCTCTTCATTTCGTTCTGCATCCACGAGCCGTTGACCATCATCGCGGCGGCGCCGTTGATAAAGTTGGTCTGCGCCGTTGTGAACGAAATCGAGTTGGAGCCGGAATAGACGTAATTGTAAGAAACGATGGATTCCAGCACGTCCAGCACCGCTTTTCTGCCATCCTCGCGCATCAGGACTTCCTTGGAAGGAGAGTTGCCTTCTTCGTCGGTCAGGGTAAGGAAGTTATTGACGTAATAGTCATAACCGTCATACTGCGCCTGCCAGACCGTGTACACCCTGTTCCAGTAACCGCCGAAGGAGTTGGAATAGTGAATGAAAGGCGTAATGTCCTGCGCAGCCAGTTCGATGACGACGCCTTCCAGTTCGTTGGTGGTGTTGATGACCGTACTCTGCGGAATGAACGCCGCATTGCACACGATCCCTTCCCAGCCGCCGCCGTAAGGAATGGCGTAATAAGTGCCGTCATAGTCTTCCATGAACGCCATGTCCAGTTTCTCGCCGATCGTCTTGCTCTCCCCTTCCACTGAGGAATTCAGCAGCGAATTCAGCGGCTCCACATATTCGATAAAATCGTAGAAATTAGGGCAGCCCGTGAGATACAGATCTACGGAATTGTATTTTGCGCCGCGCTCGATCTCGTTGGGGAAACGCTCGCCGTCCGTCGTGCTCGTCAGGTGCGCCACATATGTAGACTGACTCTCGTTGAACATATTGACGACGTCTTCGATCCATTCTCCGCCGAGACCGGAACGCCAGTAGACGATCTCCACGTCCGTAGTCGAGTTGGCAGTCTTCCGGCAACCCGACAGGAAAAGCGGCGACACCATGCACAGCGCCAGCAAAAGAACGGATACCGATTTGATTCTTTTCATAACATTCTCCTTGATGATTGATTATTCTTTGATCCCGCCGAATGAAACATTGTTGAGAATGATCTTGCTGAAACAGCAGAAGATGATCAGAGGCGGAATGGTCAGATACACGCAAGCGGCAAACAGCAGGTCCATACGGACGTAATACTGCATATCTTTTTCGATCGTGAAGATCGCAACGCTGAGCGTCGGGATCTCGGGATAATAGACAAGAGCGGTTTCATACCCGTTCCATGACCCGATCCACGACGTGAGATACAGCGCGCCCATGATGGGCATCGCAAGGGGCAGAACGATACGGAAAAAGATAATGAAGTTGTTTGCCCCGTCGATCTTTGCCGATTCCATGTAAGTATTGGAAAGCCCCTCATAGAAAGCATAGAAAAACAGGAAATTCACGCCGAACGTGCCGATACTCAGCAACGGATACACATACGAATCGGTGAGCCCGAGGCTGAAATACAATTTGTACGCCATACCCGAAGACCCGTAAATGGGCAGCGTCATGACGATGAGCGATATGAGATAAAACCACTTGCTGAGCGGAAAACGGTATTTATTGGAAACATATGCAAACATCGACGTGGTGAGTATGTTCACCGCGGGTCCCAGACAGGAGAACCAGATGCTGTTGAAAAGCATCATGAAGAACCCGTTTTCGTTGACTTCCAAAAAGCTCAAAACCTCGATGTAATGCCCGAACTTGGGCGAATCGGGAAGTGAAAAGGGATCCAACACGACCTCCGTGTGCGTTTTCAGCCCCGACAAAAATGCCCAGATCAGCACGTAAACGTAGGAAAGCGCAAATACGGTAAACAGCACAAACACAAAACAGTGCAGGATAAATTCGCTTGTAGATCTCTTTCCCTTTATGCGCGCGAACAAAGATTTTTTGTTCTGCAAAACACGGACCGCTTTCAATACGTCACCCCCTCGTTGATCTTGTTCGCGATCTTCCTGATGGTCGCAGAGATCGCGATCGCGACTGCCGTGACCAAAAGGCCGACGGCGGAGAGATAATTGTACGCATTCGAAATGACAGAACCCCTGTTGTTATAAACCTGGAGATACATCCAGTTGGCAAAGGTGTTTGTGCCGTACTCGCCGCGCGTAAGCAGGAATACGTCGCCCGAGGAAGAGAACAGCCCCGAAAACAAAATGACGTATTTGAGGATAAACGTCGGCCAGATCATGGGAATGATAATGGATACGATCTCACGGATCCATCCCACGCCGTCCAGCTTTGCCGCTTCCAGCACCGAATCGGGAATGCGCGCATAGGCGCCGCCCCAGATAATGATGTCGCCCGAAAAGGAGACCCAGAGCAATTTCGCCCATATCACGTAATTCGCAAACTGCGTCGAAGCGAGAAGATCAGGCGTATAATCCAACCCCAGCATCTTCTGCACCCCTTTTGCGATAAAACCGTTGACGCTCACCATCTCTTTATAGACGGTAGCCGTCACGACGGCGGGAATGATCATGAGCAGACAGAACGCCACCCTGAATATCTTGGCTCCCCATATTTTTTTGTACAGAAAATACGAAACGACGACCCCCCACGGGAAAATGATGAAATTGATCCCGAAGGTAATAAACGTATTTCTGAATATGATACGGAAATCCGATCCGCTTTCGGATAATTCCCTGAAAAATCTTCTGAAATTTTCCAGCGTCCATTCCGTATGCCCGTTGATGCGGAGCTGAAAGCCCATCAGAAAAGAATTCAGATTCACATAGACGTAAAAGACGAGAAAATACGTTATGGGAAGAATGATAAAGCTTATGATGAAGACAATGTCTCCCCAGTTGCGTTTTTTCCTCTTTTTTATGCTGCTGTCCTGTTTCATGCGTTTCCCCTCATACACCTGATAAAATTTGCGCCGCGCGGATGTCCGCACGAAACGCACGGACCATTCGTATATATTTAAGCGTATATTTACGCGGACCCCGCTTTTGACAAGCGGCTCTGCCGCATCGATCCCGCGGGGCTCTGCGAAATTCTTTTCCGCGCTGCCCCGCGGGAATCTTCTTTTAACGGTCAGTTCCGGTCAGCGGGCGCTTTCGTTTTTTTCAGAACAATGAAAAACATTGCGCACCCGAAAGCGACGACCACCGCGAGCGTAACGCCCAACGTCACCCACACAGCCGTATCGCTGCCGTCGACGACCTCGCCCTGCGTGCCGCCTGCCGAGATCTTTTCCCATACCGCATAGACGCTGACGCTCTTCGTCACGGTCGCGGTAGGATCGAAAGCCGTTCCGTCCGAAGTCTGCCACCCCTTAAAGGTATACCCTTCTTTGACGGGCGTCTGCGGCGCAGTGATCAGATAATCGCCTTCCGATGCTTGCGCGCGCGCTATGAGGATATTGTCGCTGTAGAACATGACAAAATATTTCCCGAGAAGCGAATAATTGTTTCCGTCGTAAACAAAGGAGCATTGCAAGGTATCGTAATCCATGATCATTTCCTCTTCGCCGACAAAAACAAGCTGTTCGGAAACCAGATAATGATATTCGACCTCGGATGTCGTGCCGCCCGCAATGATCTGCGCAACACCGCCTTCTTTGAGCACGATCTTCGTATCGTTGCCCGCAAAATAATAGGTGCCGTAAACGGTGGATACGTTTTTCGCTTCCACATACTCCCAAAGCGCCGTCAGCCGCATGTTCCCCGTAACGGGCTGAGAGTCAAAATCAAACACTTCTTCCCCGTCGAGCGACCACCCGATGAAGGAAAATCCTGCTCTTTCCGCCGCGGCGATGTCTTCGGCGTATTCGCCGTCAAGCGCATAGCGGATCTCTTCGTTGCCTTTATAATGTGTATAAGTGACCGTGAACGAATCGGTATATGTATAAGAGGTGCCGTTCATGACAAGATTGCCCTGCGTAAAGGTGAAACACCCGACCGAGCCGTTCAGTTCATAGACCGCATAATCCGTCGTTCCGTCTGTCCCGCGCAGGAATTTTGTACCGAAAGGCAGAGCATCCTTGATATAAAGCGTACCGTCCTCATATACGGAGATCTCGTCGCCCGCCTCACTGACGTACAACCCCGCCGCAATGGTGCTGTCCGTCTGGTTGAGCCACCATGTATGCAGTGTAACGTCGCCCGTTACGCGGGAATTGAACTGATACAGATTCTCATAGGGATGCGCCGCGTCCGTCGTCCAGCCCGCAAACACTTTGCCCGAAGGCGCCTGCATCTCATACGAGCTTACCGTATCGCCGTAAACCACCGTCTGCGACGAGACCGTTTCGGAGCCGTCCATATAGGTGACTTCATAGCTGTCGTAACGGATACTGTCTATATAGATGGTGCCGCCCGTGGGATGCGTGGTATAATAGGTGTCGTAGTAGAAATACAGACCGCTGATGTTGCCCTCTTCATCGGCAAGTTTCATAAGATCCTCGCCCGTGATGATGAGATCCAGCCACTGCTTCTGCTGGTTGCAGCGCACCTTCATCGGGTAATAGTAATAGTTTTCAATGTTGTAACGGTCAGACATCAGATAATAATTTCCGCGCACATACGAATCGCTGGTCACGTCTTCCTCTACGTCGAACCAGACGCGCACGCTAAGGCCGGCGATCTCGCTCGCCTTGACGGAAGAGGATGAGACCTCTCCGTCTTTCAGCTGTCTGAACTCAAAATGCGCAAGCCCCTGGTGTCCGTTTGTCGACGCGCCGAGGATGGTGAGGGAAACCCCCTTGCCATCATCCGAGCCTGCAGGCAGGTTATCGGTCATGGCCGCGCGCCCTTCGTAGCTCAGACCGCCCGAAACCATGTTGCTCACGCCTTTGATCCCGCCCTGCGCTTTCAGATCGGGATCGTTGTTTTTCGGATTGTCATCGAGCACGGCGGTCACGGAATCCATCGTCGTCAGATAGGGATATCCGCCCTGATCGGGTGCGTTTTCATAGGTGATCTCATCGATGTAGATATGCCCGTACTGCCCGTCGGGAGGCGAATCCAAGCCTGTCGTGTGCATTTCTTCCCAGTGCAGCGTCGCAACGAAATACAGCGCGCCGATCATGCCTTCTTCGTCGGCAAGATTCATCACGTCCTGTCCCGTGAGCTGAATATCCACCCACTGTCTCTGACGAGAGACCATCTCCCCGAACCTGTAAAAATATTTTTTCTCCATATCCGTGCGGATAGGATAGAAATTGTAATAGCCGATGGTCTCCGTGGCGGGGTTCCTGTCCATGTCGAAATACATCCTGAACGTGAGGATCTTATTCTCGTTCGCCGCGACCGGCTCGTTAAAAGTGATCTTTACCATTTCTTGATGGGCATAATGCATTTTTAGA